>JBQGEI010000039.1:0-9032 GCA_052039535.1 Pseudoxanthomonas sp. | reverse complement strand
CCGTCGCGCGACTGGAACTTGGCGCCGAGCTCGTGCTGGCGGCCACGCGACAGGTCGAAGTCGCGCACCGAGGCGAAGCTGGCGGTGCTGAGCACCCCTGCCGGTGGATCGGCCGCGGTGCTCGCCTGTGCGTAGACCCTGGCGCCCGGCGCGAACGCCCAGTCCAGCGCGAGCCGGCCCGTGGTCGGCGCGTAGCGTCGCTGGAAACGCACGGGATTGGCGGGGCTGGCGACACGATGGTTGAGCACGTCCAGCCGCACCCGCTCGTGGCGCAGGCCGGTGAGCAACTCCAGCCCGGGGGCCAGGGTGGTGAGGGCCTCGGCGTACAGCGCCTGGCTGTGCAGGCGGTTGGTGCGGTCGGGGCGGTAGGCCAGCACTGCGCCGGGCACGTCCAGGAAGCGGCCGGGCGTGACCGCATCCAGCGGAACGGTATCCACCGTTGCCGGCAACGACAGGGGAAACCGCGTCTGCCGGTTGTAGCTGGCTTCGGCACCCAGGCTCCAGCGGCTGGGCAGGGTGACGAGGCGGCCGTCCTGCAGCCACTCCACGCGGTTGCCCCACACCTGCTGGTCGTGCCGCTGCAGCAGCGCGCCGGAGCGCTGCACGCCAGTGCCAGCGGCGGCCAGGCGGTAGGTCTCCAGGTTGCGGTAATCGCGCAGCGCGTCGTAGTGGTAGGCGGTGTTGCGCAGCCGGCCGGCACCGGGCTCCCACTCCAGCAGCGAACGCAGCCAGCGCACGTCCTGCGCGTAGCGGCCGTCGTCGACGTTGTAGTTGCGCCCCACCCGCGACGACGGCAGGCGCACGCGCCCGCCGGTCGCCGGCGGCAGCGGCGTGCCCCAGTAGGGCCGGCGCACGTCCTCGTCCTGGTATTCCAGCGCCAGGGTGTGCTGCAGCGCCGGGGAGAGCCGGGCGCGCCAGGACGCGGCCGCGGCCAACGCGCGGCGGGACTGCGCATCGACCCAGCTGTCGCCGCTGCGCAGGCTCAGGTCCACCGCCAGCGCCTGGCGCGCGCCGGCGTCGCGCAGGTTGGCCCCGACCGCCAGGGTCGCGTCGCGGTGCGAACCCCACGCGGCCTGCCAGCGCGACTGGTCGTGGTCGAGGCTGGCCAGGCGGGTGACATAGTTGATCGCCCCGCCCACCGCGCCCACGCCGTACAGGAAGCTGGACGGCCCGCCGATGGCCTCCACCCGCTCGTACTGCCAGGCGTCGACCGGGCGCGCGGCGATGGTGGCGTACTGCACGTCGATGCCGTTGAACAGCTGGCTGACCTGGCTGGAGGAGAAGCCGCGCCAGGTGACGGTGTTGCCATGCCCCGGCGGCGAGGCCACGGTCAGCCCGGGCACCCCGGCCAGCGCGTCCTGGGTGGTGCGCACGCCGCGCGCCTCCAGCACGGGGCGGTCGATGACGGTCACCGCCGCCGGGATGTCCAGCACGCCCAGGCCCAGGCGCGTGGTGCTGCCGGCATCGGCGGCCAGCGGCCCGGGATGGCCGCTGACCTCGACCGCATCGAGGGTGGTCGGGCTGGCCTGCGCCGTGGCAGCGCGCGCAGCGGACAGCAGGAAGGGAGACAACAGGACCAGGACCGCGGGCGCGGCCCGGCGGGCCGCTCGCGGCGGCGGGCAGGACGGGTTCATCGGGAGCTCCGGGGCACGACGTCGCACGGCCTGGCGGCCGCACGGAACAGGACGGGTTCGTGGCGTCAGTGCCCGGCCGGGGGGCCGCGGCTTCCCGGCCCGTGGAGTCGACGGAAGCGGCGGCGCGGCGCGGCGCGGGCGGCCGGGACTGCTGCCGCCGCGTGCCCCACCGCGGCCACCGCCGCCAGCGGCGGCAGCCACAGCTGGGCCGCCAGCGGGCAGTACGGGCAGTCCTCGCCCTGGTGCGCGCTGGCCGGGGCAGGCCAGCCCGGCGGGTCGGCCGGGCCGGGCAGGCTCTGCAGCCCGGCGGCGGTACACAGCTGCGACCACCCGGCCAGCAACTGCGGCTGCGCGGAGGCGGCCGACAGCAACCGCCCCGCGGCCGGCGCCAGGGCCAGCAGCAGCACCGCCAGCAAGGCCAGGCGGGCCAGTGGACGGTGGTGGCGGGAGGTACGCCGCATGCGCCCGATTGTAGGCCCGCCGCAGGGCGGCGCGACCGGGCAGATTGTCCCACCCGGGCCGGGCGCCGCCGCCGCGGCGCCGGGGGCGCTCAGTGGCCGGTGACGGCCTCGGCCCTCGCCGCCTGCAGCAGTGGCAGCACCGCCTCCAGCGAGGGCGCGATGCGGTGCCCGAGGGCGCGGGTCGCCGCGTCCGGGGCCACCAGGTCCGGGATCTGGACCGGCGTCATGCCCGCGGCCAGCGCCGCGCGCACGCCCGTCGGCGAATCCTCCAGCACCAGGCAGCGGGCCGGTTCCACGCCCAGTCGGCGCGCAGCCAGCAGGTAGACGTCGGGCGCCGGCTTGGGATGGGCCACGTCCGAGGCGGTGCAGACCACCTCGAAGTACCCGGCCAGCCCGGCCTGGCGCAGCTTGTGGCTGGCCAGCGGGTTGCGGGTGGAGGTGGCCACCGCGCGCGGCACCGCGTGCGCGCACAGCCACTCCAGCAGCGCGATGATGCCGGGGCGGTGCGGAATGCCCGCCTCGACCCGCTCCATGTAGTAGGCGTCCGAGCGCTCCAGCACCGCGTCGGCCGCGGCCTCGCCCAGGCGGTCCACCAGCAGTGCGCGGCACACCGCATCGCCGGTGCCGACCATCTGCAGCCAGTAGTCCTCCGGCAGGTCGTGGCCGCCGGCGGCCGCCGCGCGCGCGTGGCAGTCGGTGATGACCCGCTCGCTGTCCAGCATCAGCCCGTCCATGTCGAACAGCACCGCGGCCGGGACGAACGGCAGCGGCGCCAGCGCGGCCCCGGCGCTCATGCCTGCGCCCCGTTGAACAGCACGTCCAGGTCGGCCTGGCCGAGCGGGCGCCACTGGCCCTCGGCGAGCCCCTCCAGCGACAGGCCTCCGACCTGCGGCCGGTGCAGCGCCTGGACGTGGTTGCCGGTCGCCGCGAACATGCGCCGCACCTGGTGGTAGCGGCCCTCGTGGAGCACCACCCGGGCCCGGCGCGGGCCCAGCAACTCCATCTGCGCCGGCAGCAGCGGCGTGGTCTCCGATTCCAGCACCAGGGTGCCGCTGGCGAACAGCGCGGCCTCGTCGCCGCGCAGGTCCTGCGCCAGCTCGGCCTCGTAGACCTTGGCCAGCCTGGACTTCGGCGAGACGATCCGGTGCAGCAGCTGGCCGTCGTCGGTCATCAGCAGCAGGCCGGTGGTGTCCCGGTCCAGGCGGCCGACGGTGGACAGCACCGGGTCGCGCAGGCGGAAGCGCGGGGGGAGCAGGTCGTAGACGATGCGACCCTTGTCCTTGGCCGAGCAGGTGTAGCCGGCTGGCTTGTGCAGCATCAGCACCAGGCCCGCCGGCGGATCCAGCGGCTCGCCGTCCACGCGCACGTTGTCGTGGTCCAGCGGGTCGTCCTGGTAGAGCACCTCGCCGGCGGCATCGGTGATGCGGCCCTCGCGGAACATCCAGCCCACTTCCTTGCGGCTGCCATAGCCCAGGTTGGCCAGGTGCTTGACCAGCTTCATCGACTTGCTCAACGCGACGCTCCCCGGGTTGCCTCGATCACCTTGAATCCTCCTGCCTCGGCCAGCACCCGCTGGCCGGAAAACGCCTGTGCCAGGGTCGCCTCGTACGGCAGGTGGCGGTTGGCCACCAGCAGCAGGCGCCCGCCAGGCCGCAGCGCGCGCGCGGCCACCTCGATGAAGCGCTGCCCCAGTTCGGGGCGGTCGCCACGGTCATGGCCGTGGAACGGCGGGTTGCTGACGATAAAGTCGTAGCCGTCGCGCGGCAGCCCGGCGGTGACGTCATGCCAGTGGAAGCCCGGGGTCACCCGCGCCCCGTCCAGGTTCATCCGTGCCAGGTCCAGCGCACGCGCCTCGGCCTCGTACAGGTCCAGCGCACCCACGCCGGGGGAACGCTCGAGCACCTCGCGCGCCAGGTAGCCCCAGCCGGCGCCCAGGTCGGCGCCGCGGCCGCGCAGGTCGGCCGGCATGTGCGCGGCGAGCAGGGCCGAGGCCGGATCCACCCGGTCCCAGGCGAACACCCCCGGGCGGCTGTGGAAGCTGCCGTCGCGCAGCGGACGCACCGCGTCGGCCCGCCGCCACTGGGCCGCCAGCGCCGGATCGCGCGGACCATCCAGCGGCGGGGTCCAGAACACCCGGCAATGGAACTTGGCCAGGGTGCCGCCGAGGCCCGCCAGCTGCTGCAGGTCCTTCTCGCGCGAACGGGCGCCCTCGTCGTTGGCCACCGCGGCGACCACCCGCGCCCCGCCGGCGGCCAGGCCGACCGCGCGGGCCAGCAGCGCGCGGGCCTCGTCGCGCTGGCGCGGCGGCAGCACCAGCACCAGCGCGGCCGCCGGCTCGGACACCGGCAGTTCCGGCACCACGTCCAGCCCGGCGCGCTGCAGGGCGTCGGCCAGCGGCCGGAAACCCTGCTCGCAGCGCAGCCCGGACAGCTCCATCTGCCGCAGCGGCCAGCCATCACGCGCACGCAGGAACAGCACGCGGCCGGGCGGCCACGCCAGGGTGCCGTTCTGGAAAGGCAGCAGCAGCGCCTTGAGGGGTTCGTCGTCGTTGCTCACGCCGGGGCGCCAGGCTGTTCGGAGGCCCATTATCGGCGATCCGCGGGCGCTGCCGGGCCGCGGTGCCGCGGTGAGGCGCGCAAGCGGTGCCCGGACGTGCGGGCTCAGCCGTGGTACTGCAGCGGCACGCGCTTGACCGCGCACAGCAGGCGATAGGCGCTGGTCTGGCTGTGTGCCACCACCTGGGTGGCGGGCACCCGGGAACCCCACAGCTCCACCGTGCTGCCGACGCCGGCCTGCGGATGGCCAGTGAGGTCGACGGTGAGCATGTCCATCGATACCCGGCCGACCAGCCGCCCCGGATGGCCGTCGATCGCCACCGGGGTGCCATTGACCGCGAACTGCGGATAACCGTCGGCATAGCCCATTGCGACCACGCCGATCCGGGTCGGGGCCTCGGTGACGAAGCGCGCGCCGTAGCCCACCGGCTCGCCGGCGGCCAGCTCGCGCACCGCGATCACCTTCGATTCCAGGGTCATCACCGGGCGCAGCTGCGCTGCCGGCCCGTCGCCCGCCGGCAACGGCGAGACGCCATAGAGCATCAGCCCCGGTCGCGCCCAGTCGCCGCCGGCCTGCGGCCAGCCCAGCAGCGCGGGCGAATTGCACAGGCTGGTCTGTCCGGGCAGGTCCGCGCTGGCGCGTGCGAAGGTCTCCAGCTGCTCGGCGGTGCGCGCGCAGTCCAGCTCGTCGGCCCGGGCGAAGTGGCTCATCCGCACCATCGGACGCACGTGCGGCAGCGCCTCCAGGCGGCGCCAGGCGTCGGCGAAGCCGGCCGCATCGATCCCGACCCGGTGCATCCCCGAATCCATCTTCAGCCAGACCTGCAGCGGACGCGGCAGCGGCGTGCGCTCGAGCACCTCCACCTGCCACGGGGCGTGCACCACGCTCCACAGGTCGTGCTCGAGCATCAGCGGCAGCTCGGCGGCGTCGAAGAAGCCTTCCAGCAGCAGGATCGGCGCGCCGATGCCCGCTTCGCGCAGCGCCAGGGCCTCTTCGATGCAGGCCACCGCGAAGCCGTCCGCCTCCGGCTCCAGCGCCGCGGCACAGCGCACCGCGCCGTGGCCATACGCATCGGCCTTGACCACCGCCAGCGCGCGCCCGCCCCCCAGCTGCCGCGCCAGGCCGTAGTTGTGGCGCAGGGCATCGAGGTCGATCAGGGCGCGGGCGGGACGCATGTCGGGCTTGCAGGCGGCAGGAGGCGGATCAGGAGGCCATTGTCGCCGGAACCGCGTCCCGGTCGTCGCGCCGTGGGCCGCGGCCGTAGCGCGAGATGCCCAGGCCCTCGCTGCGGATCGCCGTGGGCTGGCGCGCGATGACGTCGGCCAGGTAGCGGCCCGAGCCGCAGGCCATGGTCCAGCCCAGGGTGCCGTGGCCGGTGTTGAGGAACAGGTTGCGCAACGGCGTGGCCCCCACCACCGGGGTGCCGTCGGGCGTCGCCGGGCGCAGGCCGGTCCAGAATTCGGCGCGGGCCAGGTCGCCCCCGCGCGGGTAGAGGTCGTTGACCACCTTCTCCAGCGTGGCGCGGCGGCGCGGATCCAGGCGCAGGTCGAAGCCGGCGACCTCGGCCATGCCGCCGACCCGGATGCGCTGGTCGAACCGGGTGATGGCGATCTTGTAGCTCTCGTCGAGGATGGTCGAGGTCGGCGCCATCGCCGCGTCGGTGATCGGCAGGGTCAGCGAGTACCCCTTGAGCGGGTACACCGGCAGGTCGATGCCCAGTGGACGCAACAGCTGCGGCGACCAGCTGCCCAGCGCCAGCACGTAGCGGTCGGCGGTCTCGACCCGGCCATCGATGCGCACGCCGGTGACACGGTCGCCATCGGCGCCGATCGCCTCGACCCGGGCGCCATAGCGGAACTCCACGCCCTGCGCGGCGGCCATCGCCGACAGGCGCTCGCAGAACAGCTGGCAGTCCCCGGTCTGGTCGCCGGGCAGGCGCAGGCCACCCACCAGCAGGTCGGCGGTGGCCGCCAGCGCCGGCTCCACCCGGGCGATGCCGGCGCGGTCCAGCACCTCGTACGGCACGCCGGCCTCCTGCAGCACGGCGATGTCGCGCGCGGCCGCATCCAGCTGGGCCTGGGTGCGGAACAGCTGGGTGGTGCCGAGCTTGCGCCCTTCCCAGGCCAGGCCGGTCTCGCGCGCCAGTTCGTCCATGCAGTCGCGGCTGTACTCGGCCAGCCGCACCATGCGCTCCTTGTTGACGGCGTACCGCGCCGCGGTGCAGTTGCGCAGCATCTGCGCCAGCCAGCGGTACTGGAACGGGTCGTTGCCCAGGCGGATGGCCAGCGGCGCATGTTCCTGGAACAGCCACCTGAGCGCCTTCAACGGCACCCCGGGCGCCGCCCACGGCGAAGCGTAGCCAGGCGAGATCTGCCCCGCATTGGCGAAACTGGCCCCACGCGCCGGGCCCGGCTCGCGGTCGACCACCGTCACCTCGAACCCCGCGCGCGCCAGGTACCACGCGCTGGTTACGCCGATCACACCGCTGCCAAGCACCAGTACCCGCTGCATCGCGCCCTCCGTCAGGAGCTTTCACTGGCCGGCGTCGTCCGGCCATGGAATGCGCGCATACTACTGCCGAACCGGCAGCCATATTCCCTGAAATAAGGCTCCGTCCTGGGTCAAAATCACGCCACCGATGCATTCCCTGGAGGTTTCCATGCCCAGCCGTCCCGACCGCAGCCGGAGCGACCGGCCGCGCCTGCTGGACCGCATCGACCGGCACATCCTGAGGATCCTGCAGGCCGAGGGCCGGATCTCCTTCACCGAGCTGGGCGAACGTGTCGGGCTGTCCACCACGCCCTGCACCGAGCGCGTGCGGCGGCTGGAGCGCGACGGGGTGATCGAGGGCTACCACGCCCGCCTCGACCCGCAGCAGCTCGGGGCCGGGCTGCTGGTGTTCGTGCAGATCAGCCTGGCCTACAAGTCCGGCGACATCTTCGAGGAGTTCCGGCGGGCGGCGCTGAAGCTTCCCAACGTGCTGGAGTGCCACCTGATGTCCGGCGACTTCGACTACCTGATCAAGGCGCGCATCTCCGAGATGGCGTCCTACCGCAAGCTGCTGGGCAGCAGCCTGCTGACCCTGCCGCACGTGCGCGAGTCCAAGAGCTACATCGTGATGGAGGAGGTCAAGGAAACCCTCGCGCTGGACGTGCCGGACTGAGCATGCACAGCACAGGCGCGCGGCGGTTCGGCACGCCTGCCCGGGAACCTGCCCCCCGCTCGCACCGGCAGGCATCCCGGGGCATGGTGGGGGCCGATCCGGGTCCATCCCCCAAACGAAAACGGCGGCCCGGAGGCCGCCGTCCGTGTACGCCGCGCGGCCTCCGGCTCAGCGCGCCCAGGCGCTGGCCGAGTCGCTGCGCGGCAGTACCTGTGCCGACAGCGGCCGGTCCTGCTCCAGCAGGCCGATCGCGTTGGCCAGGATCGCCGCGGCCTCGCGCTGCAGCGGGTCCGGGCGCTTCTCGGCGGCCTTCTCCAGCGCCGCGTCGCGGACCACGTCGCGCTCGTTGGCGGTCAGGCCGTCGTCGGTCTCCTCGGCCAGCGGGTCCAGGTCCAGCCCCTTCTCCTTGCGGATCGCCTGGCGCTGCTTGCGCTGGGCCTCCTGGCGCTCACGCTCGGCGCGACGCTCGGCCTCGTTGAGCGACAGGTACTTGCGGGCTGCCTCCTCGCGGTAACGCGCCACGTCCTCGCTCCACCACTGGAACTCGAGGTCGCCGGCGATGCGCCGTGCGTGCAGCGACTGCAGGCGCGGCAGCAGCGGCGCGAAATTGCCGTAACGCTCGTGCGGGACCGCCGCGATGCGGGTCCACGGCAGCGCGTTGTCGTAGGTGCTCTCGCCGAACTCGTTGGCGTCCACGCTCAACGGATAGGCCACGTCCGGGACCACGCCCTTGTGCTGGGTGCTGCCGCCCTCGATCCGGAAGAACTGGGCGATGGTGAGCTTGACGTGGCCGAAGCGCGGGCCTTCGGCGCCCGGCCAGCGGTCCAGGTCCACCAGGTTCTGCACCGTGCCCTTGCCGAAGGTGGTTTCACCGATCACCAGCGCGCGGCCGTAATCCTGCATGGCGCCGGCGAAGATCTCCGAGGCCGAGGCCGAGGCGCGGTTGACCAGCACCGCCAGCGGGCCGGTCCAGGCCACGCCCGGGGTGCTGTCGCTGTTGACCGTGACCCGGCCACCGGATTCGCGCACCTGCACCACCGGGCCGCGGTCGATGAACAGGCCGGTCAGCTGCACCGCCTCGTCCAGCGATCCGCCGCCGTTGTTGCGCAGGTCGAGGACCACGCCATCGACCTGCTGGGCCTTGAACTTGGCCAGCAGATCGGCCACGTCGCGGGTGGCGGAGGTGTAGTCGCGGCCGTTGCGGCGGCGGCCCTCGAA
>JBQGEI010000038.1:0-15568 GCA_052039535.1 Pseudoxanthomonas sp. | reverse complement strand
CCGGATGCCGGGGATGCGCCGGCCACCGGATACCCGCAGCTGGACGCGTCGCTGCACGCGGACGCGCCGCAGTTCGGTGCGACGCTGGACGCGGCATCGCTCGCGCCGGCCATCGACACCGATGCCGGCGACGCCAGCCTGGGTGCCACCGCGGATGCGAATGCGGCCGCGGAGTGGTCCCTGGACATCGCCCCGGCGGCCGTCGAGCCGCCGGCCATGGACCCGGCCGCCGCCGTGCCGGTCCAGGCGCCGGCAGGCACGCCGCCGCCGGTGCCGCCGGCGCCGGCCGAGCACGGCAGGTGGCTGGACCTCACGGTCCACATCCGCCCGCGCGTCGCACCGGAAGCCAGGCCCGCCGCGCCGCCGGTGACCGAGCCCGGAACCGCGCTGCATGCGGACGAGCCGTTCCTGCCAGCCACGCCTGCGATGACGGACCCGGACGTCGTCGCGTCCGCCATCCCGGACGAGTCGACGCCCGCGCCGGCGACGCCGGCTGGAGAAACCACGCCGGACACCTCGCGCGAAGGGCCGGTGCTGGTGACCGGCGGTGCGATCTTCGGCGGGTTCGACGAGAACCAGGACATCGACGCGGACATCCGCGAGGTCTTCCTGGAGGAGTTCGACGAGGAGCGCGACAACCTCGCGCGCCTGCTGCCGGTGTGGGCGCGTTCGCCCGATGACATGGAGCGCCTGCGGCCCATCCGCCGCGTGTTCCACACGCTCAAGGGCAGCGGCCGCCTGGTGGGCGCCAGCGCGCTGGGCGAGTTCTCGTGGAAGATCGAGAGCATGCTCAACCGCGTGCTCGACGGCACCCGTCCGGCAAGCCCGGCGGTGATCGCGATGGTCCAGCAGGCAAGCGAGCTGCTGCCGCAGTTCGATGCCGCCCTGCGCGGCCACGCCTCGCTGGGGCTGGACCTGCGTGGCCTGGAAAGCGTTGCCGAGCGCATCGCGGCCGGCGAGGAGGCCTTCTACTCGATGCCTGCGGCGAACGTTGCCGCAGCGGTCGAAGCGCCGGCCGCCGAAGCGGTGTCGCCGATGCTCGCCGCCGGTACCCCGGCCTCGGTCGACAGCGTGCTGCGCGAAATCCTCGAGACCGAGGTGGCCACCCACCTGGAAACCGTGGACGCCTGGATCGCCGCCGCCCGCCAGGCCCCGCAACCGGTCAGCGATCCGCTGCTTCGCGCCATGCACACCATGAACGGCGCGTTCGCGATGACCGACGTGCCGGAGATCACCTCGGTCACCGATCCGGCCGAAAGCTACATCAAGCGTGCGATCGCCGCCGGCCACGTGCCGGGCCACGATGCGGTGGAGGCCCTGGCCGATACCGCCGCCACCATCCGCGCCTGCATCGTCGCGCTGCAGGCCGAATCGCCGCGCATCCCGAGCTACGCGAGCCTTGCCGCGCGCCTGCAGGCACTGGCCGGCGAGCTGCCCGAGGCGCGCTGGCCGCGCCCGGAGGAGCTGGACGACGACGCGGCGATGCCGGTGCCGGTGCTCGCCCCGGCGATCGAGCTGTCGGACGTGGACCTCAGCGGCTACCTGGTCGAGGCCATGGCTGGCGACGAACCGGCGGATCAGCAGGATCCGGAGGCGTTGCAGCCGCAGGACCCGGTTGCCGGCCACCTGGAAGCCGACGCACCGCCGCCGGCCGAGGCCTTCGCGGCCACCGTCGCCGATGTTTCCGCCGCAGCGCCGTGGACGCTGGACGACGCCGAGGCTGCCGCGACCGCTGCAGGCGCCGACGGTACTGCGTCCCTCGATGGTGCGTTCGACGCCGGTTTCGCCGCCCCCGGGGCGGCGGGCGAGGGCGCGGACGGACAGGGGCTTTCCGGCCTGGCAGCTGCCGGCTCCGGCACGGACGCCGACCTGGCGAACGCGCAGGACGAAACCCCCCTCGTACCGGAGGCGCCGGGCGACGCCGCGGTGCTCGCCGGCGGCGACGGCGTGGTGGATGCCTTCCCTTACGACCTGTCGGCTGCCGACACGGATGCGGGCGTGGTTACCGACGCGCAGGACCCGGCGCAGGGCGGCGCCGCGCAGCCTGAGGCCACTTCCGGCACGATGCCAGCGCCGGTGGAGCCCGTGCAGGACGGAGAGCCGGCAACGGATGCGCTCGGGGCCGGGCCGTTCGAAGCGGACGAACAGTTCGCGGCCGGACCGGCCGGTGCCGGCGAGGCGGTGCATGCACCGGAGGCCGGCGACCCCGAGGCACCCACCGATCCCTTGGCGGACGGGGCGCCGGTGCCTGCGGTTGACGAGGCATCGACCGTCGCCACATCGGCCGAAGTGCCGGACCAGGACGGACTGCCCGAGGCAACCGCCGATACCGCCGATGCCGGCCCGGCGTGGAGCCTGTCCGGCGACACGCCCGCCGCCCGGTCGCAGGAGGTGGAAGGCGACGACGCCGATCTGCCCGGCGCGTACGCGGCCGATATCGATGCCGCGGCGCTTGCTGCAAGCGAAACGGACGTGGCCGTCGACGGAGCGCCCTCCGACGCCGCCGGGTCCGAAGTCGTGCACGAGGAACATGCCGCCAGCGGCCTGTCCATCGAGGCGCTCGACGCCTCCGGGTCCACCTCCCGGGACGACGCGCCTGCCGACGCATCCGTCGATGTCAGCGCGGAGGACGAGGCACCTGTCGCGCCGGCCACCGTCGAGGCGGCGGCGGAACTGCCGATGCTCGACTTCAGCGAGCTGGACCGCGACCTGGTCGACATCTTCGTCGAGGAAGGCGGCGACCTGCTCGACCATGTCGACGCGATGCTGGTGGAGCTGCGTGCCGACTGCACCGCGCGCGAGCCGATCACCGGCCTGCAGCGCGACCTGCACACGCTCAAGGGCGGCGCGCGCATGGCCGGCATCGCCACCATCGGCGATCTGGGCCACGTCATCGAGTCGCTGCTGGAAGCGGCCGCCGAGCACCGCACGGTGCTGGACCGCAGCGACGTGCACCTGCTCGAGCGCGGGTTCGACACGCTGCACCAGTTGCTGGTCAAGACCCGCGCGCATCGCACCACGGCCATGCCGCACGCGCTGATCGCCGAGTTCGAGGCGCGCATCCGCGGCGAAGCCCGGCCCGCGCCGCAGGCGATCGACGCCGCGGTGCCGGTGGAGGAGGCACCCACCGCCCCGGCCGAGGCCGCGGAAGCCGCACCGGCAGCCGCCCCCGTGCAGTGGCCGGTGGCCGAAGCGGCCACGCCGGCGACAACGCCGGAGCCGGCGGAGCGGGCCGGAACGCAGGAGCCGTACGTGCTCCCGGCCGCCGCCATGGCGCTGGCGCCGCTGTCGGCGCCGGTGGAGGAGGAAGCTGCCGCCCCGGCGGACGAAGTGGCCGTGCGCGCGCCGCAGGAGCAGGTACGTGTCCGTGCGGACCTGCTGGACAACCTCGTCAACCATGCCGGCGAAGTGGCGATCTACCGCTCGCGGCTGGAGCAGCAGCTCGGCGCGTTCCGCTCGGCGCTGGCCGAGCTGGACCGCACCAATGCCCGTCTGCGCGACCAGCTGCGCCGCCTGGACCTGGAAACCGAAGCCCAGATCGTGGCCCGCTACCAGCGCGAGCAGGACAGCGCCGATCCGACCTTCGACCCGCTGGAGCTGGATCGCTTCTCGACCCTGCAGCAGCTCAGCCGTGCGCTGAACGAATCCTCGGCCGACTTGACCGGCCTGCAGGGCGTGCTCGACGACCTGTCGCGCCAGTACGACGTGCTCCTGCAGCAGCAGTCGCGCGTCAGCTCCGACCTGCAGGACGGGCTGATGAGCGCGCGCATGGTGCCGTTCGACAGCGTCGTCCCGCGCCTGCGCCGCGTGGTCCGGCAGGCCGGCCACGACACCGGCAAGCATGTGCAGCTGCGCCTGGACGGCACCCACGGCGAACTGGACCGCAACGTCCTGGACCGCATGGTCGCGCCGATCGAGCACATGCTGCGCAACTCGGTGGCGCACGGCCTGGAAACCCCCGCCGAGCGCACCGCCGCCGGCAAGGCACCGGAAGGCGGCATCACCATCTCGCTGCGCCACGAGGGTTCGGAAATCGTGCTGCAGGTGGCCGATGACGGCCGCGGCCTGGACCGCGCCGCGATCCGCCGCCGTGCCGAGCAGCGCGGACTGCTCAAGCCCGACGCCGTGCTGACCGATGCGGAGCTGGACTCGCTGATCTTCGAAGCGGGCTTCTCCACCTCCGAGCAGGTCAGCCAGCTGGCCGGCCGTGGCGTGGGCATGGACGTGGTGCGCAACGAGGTGCGCCAGCTCGGCGGCACTGTCGAGATCGACTCGGCGCCCGGCCGTGGCGTGGTGTTCACCCTGCGCCTGCCGCAGACCCTTGCGGTCACCCAGGCGGTGTTCGTGCAGATCGGCGAGACCACCTACGCGGTGCCGGTGGCGTCGGTCAGCGGGATCGGCCGGATCTCGCGCGAGCGCTTCGAAGGCGGCACCGGCGGCTACCGCTACGCCGGCGAGGATTACGTGCTGCACGACCTCGGCCTGCTGGTCGGGCAGGGTCCGGCCAAGGCCGAAGGCCAGGCCCAGGTGCCGCTGCTGCTGGTGCGTGCCGGCGACCTGCGCGCGGCCGTGGCGATCGACCAGGTGGTCGGCAACCGCGAAATCGTGGTCAAGCCGGTCGGCCTGCAGATCGCCTCGGTGCCGGGCATCTACGGCGCCACCATCACCGGCGATGGCCGCGTGGTGGTGATCCTGGACGTCGCCCCGCTGGTGCGCCGCCACCTGGCCCAGCCGGAGCGTCCGGCCGCCCAGGCCGAGTCGCAGCAGCAGCGCCACGTGCCGCTGGTGATGGTGGTCGACGACTCGCTGACCATGCGCAAGGTCACCGGCCGCGTGCTGGAGCGCCACAATTTCGAGGTGGCCACCGCGCGCGACGGCGTGGAGGCGCTGGAGCGGCTGGAGGAGCGCGTCCCCGACCTGATGCTGCTGGACATCGAGATGCCGCGCATGGACGGTTACGAGCTGGCCACCGCGATGCGTGCCGATCCGCGCTTCCGAGGGGTGCCGATCGTGATGATCACCTCCCGTACCGGCGAGAAGCACCGCCAGCGCGCCTTCGAGATCGGCGTCCAGCGTTACCTGGGCAAGCCGTACCAAGAGCTGGACCTGATGCGGAACGTGTATGACCTGCTGGGGATCGCCCGTGCCCGTGAATGACAGTTCCAGGGCGGTGGCCCTGCTGGCCCGCCCCGGCCAGGCCCGCGAGCGCCTGCGCCAGGCACTGGACGGCGCCGGCGTCCACGTGGTGCTGGAGGCCGATCCCAACGGACTGGAGCCGGCGAGCCTGTCCGCCTGCGGCGCCTCGGCGGTGCTGGTGGCGCTGGAACCGGCGGTCGAGGACGCGTTGGAAGCCCTCGGGCCGGTGCTCGAGGATCCCGCCCTGCTGGTGGTCTTCGACGAGGCCGAACTGGCCGCGCGCCGCGACGGCTGGGAGGCGCAGCGCTGGATCCGGCACCTGTCGGCCAAGCTGCACGGGCATGACGACGTCCTGCCCCCGGGCCGCGAGCACGACCTCTCCGGCGAGCTGGAGCCTGGTCGGCCGCAGACGCCGCAGCAGGGCCATGCCGGTGTTCCGCTGGAGCCGTACCTCGACGAGGCCGAGGCCGTCGCCGCCGAGCTGCCCCGGGACGAGCCCGGCGTGGTGGCCGCAGCGCCGGCACCGCCCGTGCTTCCCGCCGTGGCGGACTGGGCGTTGACCGACGAGGTGGTGCCGCCGGTCCGCGCGCCCTCGGTCGCCGACGCCCCGCCGCCGCTGCCCGATGTCAGCCGGTTGTCCCTGGTGGAACTGGAGAGCGAAGCCGAGGCCGTGGCCAATGCCGCCGCGGCCAATGGGGCGATCCTGGTGCTGGCCGGCATCGGCGGCCCGGACGCGGTACGCAAGCTGCTGGGTGCCCTGCCGCCCGGCTTCCAGACGCCCGTGCTGGTGCAGCTGCGCCTGGACGGTGGCCGCTACGACAACCTGGTCAAGCAGATGGCCCGGGTCTCGCCGGTCCCGGTCGCCCTGGCGATGACCGGCGACCCGGTGGCGCCGGGTTCGGCCTACGTATTGCCCGACGGAGTCGGCATCGATGCGTCCGGCGAGGGCCTGCGTTTCGGCGAGGCAGGCGCCGGCGACGAGCCGGTGGCCGCGCTGCCGCCAGCCAACAGCGCGGTGCTGGTGCTCAGTGGCGCCGATCCGGCCCGGATGGACGCGGTGCTGGCCCTGTCCACCCGTGGCGCCATGGTCGCCGGCCAGGCACTGGACGGCTGTTACGACGCCACCGCGGTGAAGCTGCTCGAGGCGGGTGGCGCAGAACTGGCCGCGCCTGCCGCGCTGGCCGCACAGCTTGTGGCGCGCTGGGGCTGAGCCCGGCGCGCGGAGGAAGACCTGCAGATGGCCTACAACAGCGACGAAATCCGTGGCGTCATGATCCAGACCGGGCGCGAGCGCGTGCTGCTGCCCAATGCCACCGTTGCCGAGGTGCTGGCGAAGGTGGCGGTCGAACCGCTGGAAGGCACGCCCGACTGGCTGCCCGGCCACCTGGGCTGGCACGGCTGGGACGTGCCGCTGGTGGACTTCGCCCGGCTCGCCGGGCTGGGCGAGGACCCGCCGGGCCGCACCCGCGTGGTCGTGCTAAAGGCGCTCGGTGGCGACGAGGGGCTGCCGTACTTCGCCCTGCAGACCGCATCGTTCCCGCAGCTGGTCTCGGTGCCGCGCGACAGCCTGCTGGCCGACGCCTCCGAGGAAGACCTGCCCCGTGGCGTGCAGATGCGCGTGCTGCTGGGCGAGCAGGGCGCGCTGCTGCCGGACCTGGAAGGCATCGAGCAGCTCGTCATCGAAGCCCTGGGCGCCACGGCCTGAAGCCGGGGCCGGCCACGCCCGCGCGCCCGCGGCGGGCGCCCGGCGTGGGCTAGAGGTCGCCGAAGCGTGCCTGCAGCGCCGCGATCGCGGCCAGGCCGGCGGTCTCGGTGCGCAGTACGCGCGGGCCCAGGCGCAGGCCGCTGAATCCGGCGGACTCCAGCACCTGGCGGTCGCGCGGCGACCAGCCACCTTCCGGGCCGATCGCCACCACCACGGTGTCGGCGCCCTGCAGGTCCATCGCCGCCAGGCGGTGCTCGCCCTGCGGGTCCAGCAGCAGGCGCACGGCGCCGTCGGCCACGGCTGCGGCGGCCGCCTCCAGCGTCGCGGGCTCGGACAGTTCCGGCACCCGTGCCCGCCCGCTTTGCTCGCAGGCCGACTCGACCACGCTGCGCCAGTGGGCCACACGCTTGCGCGCGCGCTCGGCGTCCAGCTTCACCTCGGTGCGGTCGCCGTTGACCGGCACGATCGCGGCCACCCCCAGTTCGGTGGCCTTCTGCAGGATCAGGTCCATCTTCTCGCCCCGCGCGATGCCCTGCAGCAGCACGACGCGCAGCGGCGATTCGTTGCCGACCACCGCCGCCGACAGCACCTCGGCGGTGACCTCGCGCTTGCCGGCCGCCAGCAGGCGCGCGGGGTAGTCGTTGCCGTCGCCGTTGAACAGCACGCACGGGTCACCCTCGCGCAGCCGCAGCACCCGCACCAGGTGGCTGGCGGCACGCTCGGGCAGCACGATGGTCGCGCCGGGCCGCAGCGGCAGGTCGACGTGGCAGCGGGTCAGGCGCATGCGGTGGCCTCGGCGATGGCGGCGGCAGTGGTGTCGGCCAGCAGCTGCAGCTGGCTTTCGTCGATGCAGTACGGCGGCATCCAGTAGAGGATGTCGCCGAGCGGACGCAGCAGCACGCCGCGTGCCAGCGCCGCACGGTAGACGCGCAGGCCGATGCGCAGCGACGGGTCGAACGGGGTCTCGCGCAGGCCGTCGCGGGCCAGCTCGAACGCCACCACCATCCCGGCCTGGCGCACGTCGGCGACGTGGCGGCTGGCACCGACCTGGGCGGCCAGCGTGGCCATGCGTGCGGCGGTGTCCTGGTTGCGGGCGAGCACCTGGTCGCTTTCGAAAATGTCCAGCGAGGCCAGTGCCGCGGCGCAGGCCAGCGGGTTGCCGGTATAGCTGTGCGAGTGCAGGAAGGCGCGCTCGCGCGAGTCGTCGAGGAAGCCTTCGTACAGCGCCTCGCTGGCCAGCACCGCCGCCAGCGGCAGGAAGCCACCGGTCAGCCCCTTGGACAGGCACAGCAGGTCCGGGGCGATGCCCGCCTGCTCGCACGCGAACATGGTGCCGGTGCGGCCGAAGCCGGTGGCGATCTCGTCGGCGATGAGGAACACGCCGTTGGCGTCGCACAGCTCGCGCGCGCGGCGCAGGTACGCCGGGTGGTGCATGCGCATGCCGCCGGCACATTGCAGGCGCGGCTCGAGAATCAGCGCGCACACCTGGCCGGGGTGGCGGTCCAGCAGGTCGGCCAGCGCGTCGGCCGCGCGCAGCGCGCACTGCTCCGCGGTTTCGCCCGGCCGGGCCATGTAGGCGTCGGGCGAGGGCGCGAACAGGGCCTCGGCCAGCAGCGGCGCGTACACCCGGCGGTACAGGGGGATGTCGCCCACCGCCAGCGCGCCCAGGGTCTCGCCGTGGTAGCCGTTCTCCAGGGCGATGAAACGGGTGCGCCCCTCCTCGCCGCGGTTGCGGAACCAGTGGAAGGCCATCTTCAGCGCCACTTCCACGCCGGCCGAGCCGTTGTCGGCATAGAACACCTTCGACAGCGGCGCTCGGCCGGGCTGGCGCGGGGCGATCCGCAGCAACCGCTCGGCAAGCTCGATCGCCGGCGCATGCGAGAAGCCGGCCAGGATCACCTGTTCCAGGGTGCCGGCCTGCCGGGCGATGGCGGCGGCGATGCGCGGCTCCGCGTGCCCGTGCAGGTTGGTCCACCAGCTGCTGATGCCGTCCAGGTAGCGGCGGCCGTCGTAGCCGTGCAGCCATGCGCGTTCGGCGCGTTCGATCGGCACCAGTGGCAGCACCCCGGGGTGCTCGCGCATCTGGGTGCACGGATGCCACAGCACGGCCAGGTCACGGTCGCGCCAGCCGGCGGCGGCGGTCTGCGCCTGCGATGCGTCTGCTAGCATGCGTGGTTCATGAGTACGCTCCTGCATCCCGCCATGATAGCGGCCGGCCCGCGGCCCGGACGCGGGACGTCGCCATGAGCCGCCGCCTCCCGGTCATCCATGGCATCACTGGCGAGCAGGCCGGTCCCTACCGGCTGGAGCGCCTGGACCTGGAGTTCTCCAACGGCGAGCGGCGCCGCTTCGAGCGCATGGTGCCTGGCGGTCCCGGCGCGGTCGTGGTGGTCCCGATGCTGGACGACGGCACGGTGCTGCTGGTGCGCGAATACGCCGCGGGCGTGAACCGCTACGAGCTGGGGCTGGTGAAAGGCCGGATGGATCCGGGCGAAACCCCGGAGCAGGCCGCCGACCGCGAACTGAAGGAAGAAGCCGGCCACGGCGCGCGCCGGCTGGACGTGCTGCGCCAGCTCACCCTCGTGCCGACCTACATGGGCCACGTCTCGTGGCTGGTGGTGGCGCGCGACCTCTACCCCGAACGGCTTCCCGGCGACGAGCCGGAGGAGCTGGAAGTCATACCCTGGAAGATGCAGGAACTGGACCGACTGATGTTGCGAGAGGATTTTTCCGAAGGCCGCTCGCTTGCGGCGCTGTTCATCGCGCGCGAGTGGCTGGCGCGCCAATGACCAGGATCACGATCGACGTGCGCGAGACCGTGATCGCCATCGCCCGGCAGGCCGGTGCGGCGATCATGGAGATCTACGGCCAGGGGTTCGAGGTCACCCACAAGGATGACGCCAGCCCGTTGACCGCCGCCGACCTGGCCGCGAACCGGATCATCGTCGACGGGCTGCAGCGGCTGACGCCGGAGCTTCCGGTGCTGTCGGAGGAATCGGCCGCCGTGCCGTGGGAGACCCGCCGGCTGTGGCCGAGCTACTGGCTGGTGGATCCGCTGGATGGAACCCGCGAGTTCATCAAGCGCAATGGCGAGTTCAGCGTGAACATCGCCCTGATCTCCCAGGGTGCGCCGGCGATGGGCGTGGTCCAGGCGCCGGTCACCGGCCAGGTCTGGCATGCGGTGCGCGGCGAGCAGGCCTACCGCCGCGAGGGCCAGCGCGACGAACCGTTGCGCGCGCGGGCGCCGGCCACCGCGCCGCTGCGGGTGGCCGCCAGCCGCTCGCACCGCGATGCGCGCACCCAGTCGGTGCTGGACCGGATGGGCGAGATCGAGGAAGTCGCGCTGGGCTCGTCGCTGAAGTTCTGCCGCATCGCCGAGGGCGGCCTGGATGTCTATCCGCGCTTCGGCCCGACCTCCGAGTGGGACACGGCGGCCGGCCAGTGCGTGCTGCATGCGGCTGGCGGCGCGGTGCTGGCCGCCGATACCGGCAAGCCGTTCCGCTACAACCGGCGCGAGACCCTGCTCAATGGCGACTTCATCGCCCTCGGGGATACGGAGTTGCCCTGGCAGCAGTGGCTGTAGGCGGGCGCCGGCCCGGTCTGGCGGGGGCCGCCGGGTCGCGCCACTTGCCGGGAGCCGGCAGCCACGCGCGACCCTGCGGGTATCCGGCTCAGCGGTGGAAATCGCCGGCCGCTTCCGGCTGGTAGCGCACGCCGGTGACGCGCAGCTTCAGCGGCCGGCCACCGGGGGCCTGCCAGTCGATCGCCTGGCCCACCGACAGTCCCAGCAGCGCGCTGCCTACCGGCGCCAGCACCGAGACGCGGCCCTTCTCGACGTCCGCTTCGTTGGGGTAGACCAGGGTCAGCACGTGCTGCTCGCCACTGGCCACGTCCTCGCATTCGACCTGGGAGTGCATCGTCACCACGGTCGCGGGCACCTGGTCCGGCGGCAGCACTTCGGCCCGGTTGAGCTCGTCCATCAGCGCGATCGCGGCCGGATGGCGGCTCAGCACCGGGGAGTCGAGCAGGGCTTCGAGGCGGGCGAGATCCCGGCTGGAAATGATCAGGGAAGGCGGCAGGCCGCTGGCGGACTGGTCGGACATCTGGATACCTCGTTGCGTGGGGCGCGCCGTGCGCGCATGAAGAAAAAGGCGGCGCGTTTCCGCATCCGCCTCGGGTCACCGGTTTGTGCCTGCAACGTAGCCCTTAACGGGAGACTATTCAAGAGGTTGCGCCCCGCGCTCGGAGCGGGTCGGCGGCCTGCACTGCGCCAGCGTGGCCGCGATCAGGCGGTGGCGCTGGCGGCGTTGCGGCCGTCGATGCCCGCCGGCGACAGCAGGCCCGGTGGCAGGTCGCCGATCACGGCGGCCAGGCGCAGAAGGAATCCGTCCATCGCAGAGCTGCGCCGCCAGACCATGGCCAGGCTGCGGCTGGGGTGCGAGTCGGAGAACCCCAGCAGGTGGATGTTGTCCGACTGCGCCACCGGCGGCTGGACCGCCAGCAGCGGCAGCAGGGTGGCGCCGACGTTGGCCGCCACCATCTGCCGCAGGGTTTCCAGGCTGGTGGCCCGGAACCCGGTGGTCTCGCCGGCGCCGGACAGGCGGCACACGTCCAGCGCCTGCTCGCGCATGCAGTGGCCGTCCTCCAGCAGCAGCAGGCGCTGGCCGGACAACTCTTCCAGGGTCAGGCTGTCGCGGCGCGCCAGGGGATGCTGGCCGGAGACGGCCAGCACGAACGGCTCCTCGAACAGGAACTCGGCGTGCAGCTGGTCGTCATGCACCGGCAGCGCCAGGATCGCCGCGTCCAGCCGGCCCGCGCGCAGGCGTGCCAGCAGCTCGTCGCTCTTCTCTTCCACCAGCAGCAGCTCCAGCTGCTGGAAGCGCTCGCGCACGCGCGGGATCACATGCGGCAGCAGGTACGGCGCCAGGGTCGGGAAGATACCCAGTCGCACCGTGCCAGCCTCCGGGTCCTGGCTGCGGCGGGCGGCCTCCTTCATCTGCTCGACCTCCGCCACGATGCGACGGGCGCGGTCGGCGGCCTCGTGCCCGGCAGGGGTGAGCATCACCTTGCGCGGCGCGCGCTCCACCAGCGGCACGCCCAGCTCGTCCTCCAGCTTGCGGATCTGGGTGGACAGCGTGGGCTGGCTGACGAAGCACGCCGCGGCCGCGCGGCCGAAGTGGCGGTGGTCGGCCAGGGCCACCAGGTATTTGAGGTCACGCAGGTTCATCTGCTTCTCCCGCCGGAAGGCGGCGGCGGGCGGAGCCCGCCACCGTTCAGGCGCCGACTTCCTCCGCAGGTGCGGCCGCCGGCGCCGAGGTGCGGATCAGATGGTCGAACGCTGCCAGGGATGCCTTGGCGCCTTCACCCATCGCGATCACGATCTGCTTGTACGGCACCGTGGTGCAGTCGCCGGCAGCGAACACGCCCGGAACCGAGGTCTGGCCGCGGTCATCGACCCGGATCTCGCCGCGCGCGCTGAGGTCCACGGTGCCCTTCAACCACTCGGTGTTGGGCAGCAGGCCGATCTGCACGAAGATGCCCTCCAGTTCCACCCGGTGGCTGTCCCCGCCGACGCGGTCCTTGTAGACCAGGCCGGTCACCTTCTGCCCGTCGCCGAGCACCTCGGTGGTCTGGGCGCTGGTGACGATGCGCACGTTCGGCAGGCTGCGCAGCTTGCGCTGCAGCACCTCGTCGGCACGCAGCCTGCTGTCGTACTCGAACAGGGTGACGTGCGAAACGATGCCGGCCAGGTCGATCGCCGCCTCCACGCCGGAGTTGCCTCCCCCGATCACCGCCACGCGCTTGCCCTTGAACAGCGGGCCGTCGCAGTGCGGGCAGTAGGCCACGCCCTTGTTGCGGTACTGGTCCTCGCCGGGGACGCCCATCTGCCGCCAGCGCGCGCCGGTGGACAGGATCACGGTCCGGGACCTGAGCGAGGCGCCGTTGGCGAGCTTCACCTCGACCAGGCCGTCGGCACCGGCCGGCACCAGGGCCTCGGCGCGCTGCAGGTTCATGATGTCCACGTCGTACTCGCGCACGTGCTGCTCCAGCGCGGTCGCCAGCTTCGGGCCTTCGGTGTGGGTCACCGAGATGAAGTTCTCGATCGCCATGGTGTCCAGCACCTGGCCACCGAAACGCTCCGACGCCACGCCGGTGCGGATGCCCTTGCGGGCGGCGTAGATCGCCGCCGCGGCACCGGCCGGGCCGCCGCCGACCACCAGCACGTCGAACGCGGCCTTCCTGGCGATCTTCTCGGCTTCGCGCTTCTCCGCGCCGGTGTCGAGCCGGGCGACAATCTCCTCCAGTCCCATGCGGCCATACGCGAACAGCTCGCCGTTGAGGAAGACCGCCGGCACCGACATCACCTGGCGGGCCTCCACCTCGTCCTGGAACAGCGCGCCGTCGATGGCGACGTGGCTGATGTGGGGATTGAGCACGGCCATCAGGTTCAGCGCCTGGACCACGTCCGGGCAGTTCTGGCAGGACAGCGAGAAATAGGTCTCGAAGGTGTACGGGCCTTCCAGCGACCTCACCTGTTCGATCACCTCGGCCGCGGCCTTGGACGGGTGGCCGCCCACCTGCAACAGCGCCAGCACCAGCGAGGTGAACTCGTGGCCCATCGGCAGGCCGGCGAAACGCAGGCTGATCTCCTGGCCGGGGCTGGTGATGGCGAAGGAAGGCTTGCGCTGATCGTCGTCGCGCACCACCTCCAGGCTCACCTTCGGGGACAGCCCCTCGATGTCCTGCAGCAGGGACAGCATCTCCTGCGAGCCGGCACCGTCGTCGAGCGAGGCGACCAGGTGCACCGGTCGGGTCAGGCGCTCCAGGTAGGCCTGCAGCTGGGTCTTGAGATTGGCGTCCAACATGGGGCGTCTCCGGGACAGGGTTGGGAACGGATGTGGCGGGCAATACGCCGCCGTGGCGCCCGCCAGGCGGGAACCAGTAACCGGGAAGTGGACCGGAGCCGACGCTGCCTGCGTGGCGTGCCGCGGCGCGGCGGCTGCGTGGGACGCGATGGCTCCGGTCCACTCCCCGCCGCGAACGGCAGGGAGGGTGCCCCGGCCGGAGCCGGGGCGGGTCCCGCTCAGATCTTGCCGACCAGGTCCAGCGACGGAGCGATGGTCTGGGCGCCTTCGCGCCACTTGGCCGGGCACACCTGGCCCGGGTTGGCGGCGGTGAACTGCGCGGCCTTCAGCTTGCGCAGGGTCTCGGAGACATCGCGGGCGATCTCGTTGGAGTGGATCTCCACGGTCTTGATCACGCCTTCCGGGTTGATCACGAAGGTGCCGCGCAGGGCCAGGCCTTCCTCGTCGATGTGCACGCCGAAGGCGCGGGTCAGCTGGTGGGTCGGATCGCCGACCAGCGGGAACTGGGCCTTGCCCACCGCCGGGGAGGTCTCGTGCCACACCTTGTGCGAGAAGGGGGTGTCGGTGGTGACGATATAGACCGCGGCGCCGGCCTTCTGGAACTCGGCGTAGTTGGCCGCCGCGTCCTCGACTTCGGTCGGGCAATTGAAGGTGAACGCGGCCGGCATGAAGATCAGGACCGACCACTTGCCCTTCAGGCTGGCGTCGGTGACCTCGATGAACTCGCCGTTGTGGAACGCGTTGGCCTTGAACGGCTGGACCGTGGTGTTGATCAGGGACATGGGTCGTCTCTCGGTTGGGGTGGAAAACTGAGCCGCCATGCTAGGCGGTTACGATAGGCAGGGCAAATCAATTGAAGGGATCATATAGATAGACAATGTCTATCGGTCCGGGCGTGATCTCTTTCGCCGGTGCGACGCCGGTTGGCAACCGCACGCCCTTGGTCCATCGTGGCGCGATGGACGATTTCCAAGCGCCGACCCCGATACACAGCCTTCTGCACGAGGCCGCCGCCCGCATCGGCCGCGAGGACGCCGCGCCGCTCCTGCTGCATGTCCTTGGACGCGACCGGGCCTGGCTCTACGCCCACGGCACCGACCCGGTGGAGCCGGCGAAAGCCGCCGCCTATCGCGACCTGGTGGAGCGGCGCGCCGCCGGGGAGCCGGTGGCCTATCTCACCGGGCGGCGCGGATTCTGGACCCTGGACCTGGAAGTGGGCCCCGACACCCTCATCCCGCGCCCGGAAACCGAGCTGCTGGTCGAGCTGGCCCTGGCCCGGCTGGACCGGTTCGAGCCGGCGCGGGTGGCCGACCTGGGCACCGGCACCGGCGCGGTCGCCCTGGCGATCGCCAGCGAGCGGCCAGCCGCGGCGGTGATCGCCACCGACGTGGCCAAGGCCACCCTGGCGGTGGCGGTGCGCAACGCCGCCGCCAACGGCATCGGCAATGTCTGGTTCCGCCGCGGCGACTGGTGCCAGGCGCTGGGCCACGACCGCTTCGACCTGATCACCAGCAATCCGCCCTACCTCGCCGAAGGCGACCCGCACCTGTCCCAGGGCGACCTGCGCCACGAGCCAGCGCGCGCGCTCGCCTCCGGAGCCGACGGCCTGGACGCGATCCGGGTGCTGGCGGCCAGCGCCCCGGCGCACCTGGTTCCCGGTGGCTGGCTGCTGCTCGAGCACGGCCGCGACCAGGGGGCCGCGGTTCGCGCGCTGCTGTCCGCGGGCGGGCTGGAGGAAGTGGGCACGGCCTGCGACCTGGAGCAGCGTGACCGCGTCAGTTTCGGCCGCAAGCCCGGCGGGATGCCGGGGAAATAGGCGTCGCGGCCGGCGCGCCTGCCCGCCCGCGGGCGGGGCGGCCGA
>JBQGEI010000037.1:0-14713 GCA_052039535.1 Pseudoxanthomonas sp. | reverse complement strand
GTGCTGTCGCACCGGGCCGGCCTGGACCAGGCCATCGCCCCGCACCTGGACCGCACTGTCGAGGAGGTCGATGCGATCGAGCGGGCGGTGCTGCGCCTGGCCGCCTACGAGCTGCTGCACCGCATGGACGTGCCGTACCGGGTGGTGATCAACGAGGCGATCGAGATCGCCAAGCGCTTCGGCTCCGAACACGGCCACACCTACGTCAACGGCGTGCTCGACCGGGCCAGCGCACAGTGGCGCCAGGCCGAGGTCCAGGCACCGCGTCACAGCCGCTGATCCCACGCCAGGGGGCGCCGCCGGCAGGCTTGCCGGGCGGCGGCCCCGCCTCCCGCCAGCCGGAGCCGCCATGGCCGAGTTCGACCTGATCGGGCTGATCCGCCGGCGCGCCGCCACGCGGCCGGACGTGTTGCTGGGCATCGGCGACGACGCCGCGCTGCTGCAACCGCCGCCGGGCCACGCCCTGGTGGTGACCGCCGACACCCTCAACGGCGGCGTGCACTTCCCGGACGGAACGCCGGCCGCCGACATCGGCTGGAAGGCGCTGGCGGTCAACCTCTCCGATCTGGCCGCGATGGGCGCCAGGCCGGCGTGGTGCACGCTGTCGCTCTCGCTGCCGCGCGCCGATGCGGCCTGGGTCGAGGCCTTCATCGACGGCTTCCTTGGTCTGGCTGGCCGCCATGGCCTCGCCCTGGTGGGCGGCGACACCACCCGCGGGCCGCTCTCCATCGGCGTCACCGCGATGGGCCTGGTCGAGCAGGGGGCGGCGCTGCGCCGCGACCGCGCCCGGGTGGGTGACGACATCTGGGTCACCGGCACCCTCGGCGATGCCGCCGGCGCGCTGGTGCTGGGCGGGTACGTGCCGGGGCCCGCGCCTGCCGGCGAAGCGACGGCCGCCACGCGTGCGGCGCTGGAAACGCGGCTGGCGCGGCCCGAGCCGAGGGTCGACGCGGGTCGCGCGCTGCTGGGCCTGGCACATGCCTGCGTCGACCTGTCCGATGGACTGCTGGCCGACCTGGGCCACGTCTGCGCGCGCAGCGGCGCAGGCGCCGAGGTTCGGCTGGAGGCGTTGCCGGCATCGCCGGCGCTGCGCGAGGCCTTCGCCGACGCGGCGTGGGTCCTGCAGGCCGCCGGCGGCGACGACTACGAACTGTGCTTCACCGCGCCGCCCGGGCTGCGCGAACAGGTCCGGCTGGCGCTGGAACATGCCGGCGTGGACGGCGCCCGCATCGGCCGCATCGTCGCCGGCCGCGGCGTACGCGCGCTGGATGCGGCCGGCCGGCCGTGGCAGCCGCCGCGCGCCGGCTACGAACACTTCGGCTGAGGCCGCCTCAGCCGCGCGCGTCCACCGCCGCCGCCATGCGCCGAACCGCTTCCTCCAGCAGCGGGCGCGGCATCGCGAAGTTGAGCCGCACGTGGCCCTCGCCAGCCTCGCCGCATTCGCTGCCGTCGGTCAGCGCCACTTTCGCGTGCTCGCGGAAGAAGCGGGCCGGCCCCGGGCCAAGGCCGAGCGGACGCACGTCGAGCCAGGCCAGGTAGGTGCCGTCCGGCGCCAGCCAGTCCACCTGCGGCAAGTGTGCGCGCAGCAGGCGGCCCAGCAGGTCGCGGTTGTCCTGCAGGTAGTCCATGACCTGCAGGCGCCAGGGGTCGCCCTCGCGCCAGGCCGCGGTCTGGGCGATCACGCCCGGCGTGGAGGTGCTGTTGCCGCCGAAGTGGCCGAGCCGCCGCCACTGCTGCAGGTCGGCGTCGCGGGTGAATACCAGCTGCGCGCACTTGAGCCCGGCCAGGTTCCAGGCCTTGGAGGCGGACACGGCGGTGATGGCCTGCCGTGCCGCCTTCCCGCCCAGCCCCGCATAGGGCGTATGGCGCGCGCCGTCGAACACCAGCGGCGCGTGGATCTCGTCCGAGAACACTCGCCCGTCGTGGCGCGCGACGATGGCGGCGATGCGCTCGAGCTCGGCCCCGGTGTAGACCTTCCCGATGGGGTTGTGCGGATTGCACAGCAGAAGCATGCGTGCGCCGCCGGCGAACGCGGCATCCAGCACGTCCTCGTCCAGCTCCCAGCCGCTGCCGGTGCGGTGCATGGGCACCGGCACCACCGGGTTGCCCAGCAGTTCCAGCAGCGGCACGAACGGCATGTAGCACGGCATCGGCAAGGCCACCGGTGCGCCGGCGGGCAGGTAATGGCGGCAGACCAGTTCCAGTCCGGCCAGCACGTCGGGCACCGCGCGCACGCGGTCGGCGTCCACCTGCCAGCCATGCCAGCGCCGCTGCCACTGCACGCAGGCTTCGGCCAGATCGCGCACCGGGGCGGCGGACAGGTAGCCCAGCTGCCCGCGCTCGACCGCCGACCGCAGCGCGTCGCGGATCGGCGGGGCGAGGCCGAAGTCCATCTCCGCCACGAACGCGCCGATGCAGTCGGGGAAGGCGCGCCACTTCAGCCCGCCATCGGCGCGCAGCTGCTCCAGGGTGATGTGGTCGAACAGGCCGGTATCCATGTGCTTGCGTGGGGGCGGTGGCGGGTCAGCGGGATGGCGGCGGCAGCACCTTGCCGGGGTTGAGGATGCCGTCCGGGTCCAGTGCCGCCTTGATCGCGCGCATCGCCGCCAGGGTGGCCGGATCGAACGCGCGGTCCATCCAGGCGCGCTTGGCGGTGCCGATGCCATGTTCGCCGGAGAGCGTGCCGCCCAGGGTGATCACCTGCGCGAACAGTTCCTCCAGCGCCGCGTGGGCGCGCCGGGTCTGCGCCGCATCGTCCGGGTGGTACATGATGTTGACGTGCAGGTTGCCGTTGCCGGCATGGCCGAAGACCACGATCGGTAGCACGTGCCGGGCCGACAGCCCCTCCACCGCGGCGACCAGGCCGGGGATGCGCGACACCGGCACCACCACGTCCTCGTTGATCTTGCCCGGGGCGATGCTGCGCAGCGCCGGCGACAGCGCGCGCCGTGCCGCCCACAGGCGGGCGCGTGCGGCGCCGTCCAGCGCCACGTCCAGCTCGAGCATCCCGTCGCCGCCGGCGGCGCTGGCCAGCGCCTGCAGGGCCGCCGGGAGGGTGTCGTCGTCGCCGTCGGCTTCCACCAGCAGCATCGCGCCGGCGTCGGGCACCTCGCTGCCATTGCGCCGCAGCAGCGTGATCGCGCTGGCATCCATGAACTCGAGCATCGCCGGCACCTGCGGCTGGCGCATCAGCCTCGAGACCGCCACCGCCGCGCTGGCCGCATCGCGGTAGAACACGCGCAGGCCGGCCTGCGCGCGGGGGCGCGGGGCCAGGCGCAGGGTGGCCTCGACGATCAGCGCCAGGGTGCCTTCGCTGCCGACGATCAGGTGGGTGAGGTCGTAACCGGTGGCGTCCTTGGTCCACGGGCCTCCGCAGCGGATGACCTCGCCGGTGCCGGTGACCGCCACCAGCCCGAGCACGTTGTCGCGGGTGGCGCCGTACTTCACCGCGCGCGGGCCGCCGGCATTGCAGGCGAGGTTGCCGCCGATGGTGCAGCGGTCGGCGCTGGAAGGGTCGGGCGCCCAGAACAGCCCGTGCGGCTGCAGCGCCTGCTGCAGGTCGCCGTTGAGCACGCCGGGCTGCACCACCGCGCAGCGGTCGTCCGGGTCGATCGACAGGATCCGCGCCATCCGCGCGAAGGAGACCACCACCCCGCCGGCGAACGGCACCGCGCCGGCCACGGTGCCGGTGCCGGCGCCGCGTGCCACCACCGCCACGCCCCGGGCACGGCACGCGCGGACCACGGCGGCGACCTGGGCGGTGTCGGCGGGCACGGCCACCCCATCGGGCAGGGCCGATTGCCGTGAATCGTCCGCGCCGTGGGCCTGGCGCGCGGCCAGGCCGGTGTGCCAGCCGTCGGCGCCGAGCAGGGCGGACAGTTCTTCGTGCAGGGAAGCGGGCAGGGCGGGCATCGGCCGATTGTAGGCGCCGGCGCGCGTTTCAGCCCTCGCCGGGGCGGAACGCATCCTTGAGCCAGTCGATCCGCGGCGCCTGCGGATCGCCGCTGGCGTCGGCGACGTCGAAACGGCACGGCCACTGCGACACACGCGGGTGCGAGGCGAGGTAGAGCTGGGCGGCGCGCACCAGTCGCCGGCGCTTGCCGGCATCGACCGAGGCGAAACCTCCGCCGAACACGCTCCCGGCGCGGTAGCGCACCTCGACGAAGACCAGGGTCTGGCCGTCGCGCATCACCAGGTCCAGTTCGCCGCCGCGGTAGCCGACATTGGCGTCCAGGGTATGCAGGCCCGCCGCTTCCAGGTACGCGCGCACCGCGGCTTCGACCCGGGCCCCGCGCGCGCGCCGGTCCAGCGGTCCATCGCCCGTCCCTGGGCGGCGCACGGTCACCGGGTCAGGGCGCCAGTGGTACCGGCTCGCCACCGCTGAAGGTGGCCCAGGCCGGCTGCCGCACGACATTGCCGAAGCCGTCCAGGCGCAGGTCGCCGGTGGCGCCGCGCAGCTGGCCGTCGGCGCGGGTGGCCAGCCGCTCCAGATAGGCGGCGATGCGCCAGGCGTCATGGCCGAAGGCGAACAGGCGGGCGGCCGGGCCGCGCGCGGTCGGCAGCATCTCCGCCGCGCGCGAGGCCGACGGCAGCCCGGTGGTGCCGCGCGCGGGCCACGCCTCGGTGGGATACACGATGCCGTCCAGCACCCGGTCCTCCTCGGCCTTGCCGGTGCCGGACCCCAGCTGCGAGGTGGCCACGCGGGTACGCGAGGCGAACCCGGCCAGGGCCAGCTGCGGCGCCAGGGCCCGCGCCTGCGGTCCGCGCAGGGCCAGGAACACCGAGTCGGCGCCCGCCGCGGCCGCCTGCACCAGCGCGGCGGAGAGGTCGCCCGGCTGTTCGCCGACCGACACGGTCGAAGCGACCTTGCCACCACGCTCGGTGAGCCGGGTGCGGAAGGCCTCCACCGCACGCAGCGCGTTCTCGTCGTGGCCGGCCAGGACCAGCACGTTGCGCCGCTCGCGTGCCACCAGGTAGTCGGCGGCGGCCTGGCCATCGTCCTCCGGCGCCAGCGAGAACATCGCGTGGCCCGGCGGCGGAGCGGCGGTGCCGCGGTTGAGGGCCAGGCTGGGCACCGCCAGGTCGCCACCGCCATAGAGCGCGCTGACCTCGTCGCGGCCCAGCGGGCCGACCACGAAATCGCTGCCCCCGGCGACCGCGCGTGCATACGCGGACTGGGCGCCGGCGGGCGTGCCGGCGGTGTCGTAGAAGATGACCTCGGGGCGCTGCCGGCCTTCGGCGTAATAGCCGGCCAACAGGCCGTCGCGTACCGGCGCGGCGGCGGTGGCCAGCGGGCCGGACAGCGGCAGCAGCACGGCCAGGCGGTTGGGCGGACGGTAACCGTCGGCCGCCGCCGGCGCGCGCGAGTCGAAGTTCCAGTTGCCGCCGCGGTCGAACGCGCGCGGCAGCGGCAGGCCGCGCTGCACCAGCGCGCGGGCGGCGAAGTTGTAGAGCGGGTCGCCCTCCGCCAGGGCGCCGGCCTGGGCGGACAGGCCGGCATCGTCGAGCGAGGCCAGCAGCCGCTCGATCTGGCGCCGGTTGTCCTGGCGCGCCTGCGCCGCCAGCCCGGCAGCGGCCCGGGCGCGGGCGGCCGCGGCACCGGCGGCATCGCCGGCTGCTTCGCGCGCCAGCGCCAGGGCCATGAGCCAGCGGGTCTGCAGGGCCGCGGGCAGCTGGGCCAGGTCGCCCGTGGCCAGGGCGGTGGCGGCATCGGCGGGGCGTGCGTCCTGCACGGCCAGCTCGGCGTTGAGCAGCGCCAGGCGGCTGCGGCTGGCGCCGGTGACCCGGCGGACATCGACCTGCGCCAGGGTGCTGCGCGCACGGGCCGCGTCGCCGGCCTCATGCCAGGCGAACGCGGCATCGGCCAGCAGGGACGCGCGCCGCGCGCCACTGGCGGCGGCCGCCTGGGCCTCGAGCTGGCTGGCGGCTTCCCGGGCCTGGCCCTGTTCCAGCAAGGCCAGCGCCGAGGTGTACTCCGGGGCGGACGGCGCGGTGGCCACGCTGGCACAGCCGGCAACCAGCAGCAGGGCCAGGCAGGGCGCCAGCCGGCGCAGGCGCGGGAAAGGCGGGTTCAGCGGCGCGGAGTTCGGCATGTCCATCCGTAGGGCCGGGGCAGGTCGGGGAAAGGGCTTAGGATTCTACCTTTCCCCCGCTTCCCGGACCCGTGATGCCCGTTGCCACCCTGCATGTCGTCGCAACGCCCATCGGCAACCTTGGCGACCTGGCGCCGCGGGCGCAGCAGGTGCTGCGCGAAGTTGCGGCGATCTGCGCCGAGGACACCCGGCGCAGCGGCCAGCTGCTGGCGCACTTCGGCATCTCCACCCCGCTGGTGGCGCTGCACGAGCACAACGAGCAGCAGCTCGCCGGCCGGCTGGTGGCGCGGCTGCTGGCCGGCGAATCCCTGGCCCTGGTCAGCGATGCCGGCACCCCCCTGGTGAGCGATCCGGGATACCGCCTGGTGCGCGCCGCGCGCCAGGCAGGGGTGCGGGTGAGCCCGGTGCCGGGGCCGTCGGCGCTGATCGCCGCCTTGAGCGTGGCCGGCCTGCCCAGCGACCGCTTCGCCTTCGAGGGGTTCCTGCCGGCCAAGGCCAGTGCCCGGCGTGACCGCCTGGCCGCCCTGGCGGGCGAGCCGCGGACCCTGGTGTTCTACGAGTCCTCGCACCGGATCGAGGAGTCGCTGTCGGACCTGCGCCAGGCCTTCGGCGAGGACCGGCCGGCGGTGCTGGCGCGCGAACTGACCAAACTGTTCGAGACCGTGCTCGACGGCACCCTGGCCGACCTGCACCGGCGGGTCCAGGACGACCCGGACCAGCGAAAGGGCGAGTTCGTCGTGGTCGTGCAGGGCGTGGGCGAGGACGCCGACGCCAGGCTGGCCGAAGGTCGCCGGGTCCACGCCATCCTGGCCCGGCAGCTGCCGCCGTCCGCGGCGGCCCGGCTGGCGGCCGAAATCACCGGCGCGCCGCGTAAGGCGCTTTACGGCGCAGGCCCCGGGGAGTAGCTGCGGCTGCGTGCCAGGGCTGGAGAAGCGGCCCCGAGTCGTCGGCTCCGGAAGCGGGCTACCCCGCTGCCCGCATCTCCTGGTGGGAACACTGGTTGGCAGGCCCTGCCCTGGCGGCCGGACCGTGCGCCCCAGGCCCCCTTGGTAAGGGGGCCGCCGCGGCAGCGGCGGGGGAGTGGAGGGGAAGATTCGCGGGGCCCGCGCTTTGCTTCGGCAAAGCGTGGGGTATTCGTACGGCGAAGCCGTACAATACGTCCCGCGGAGTCGGCCAGGCAGTCGCGTCATGCGCAAGCATGCCGAGGAAAGTCCGGGCTCCACAGGGCACGGTGCCAGGTAACGCCTGGGCGGCGCGAGCCGACGGAAAGTGCAACAGAGAGCAGACCGCCGATGGCCCGGCGCGCCGCAAGGCGGGTCGGGATCAGGCAAGGGTGAAACGGTGCGGTAAGAGCGCACCGCGAGCCTGGCAACAGGCCGGCACGGCAAACCCCACCGGGAGCAAGACCAAATAGGGAGGCAATGCCGCGGCCCGCGGTGCCTCCGGGTAGGTTGCTTGAGCGTCGCGGTGACGCGGCGCCTAGAGGAATGACTGTCCACGACAGAACCCGGCTTACCGGCCGGCTCCGCACCTCTTCCTGACGGCCCCGCCCAGCGCGGGGCCGTGCGCATCGCACGGACTTTCGGTCCACCCGCGCGTGAGCATGCGGTGTCGGATCCCTGCAGCTTGCGCAGTGCCCACGGCAAGTCCGGGTCCCGGGGCCACGCATCCAGAACGCCTACACAAGCCCTTAACGGACCCGTATGGGGGTCCGAATCTCAAAATTTTAGACTAAACAGCCACTTGTGGAAAACCCTTGAACTTGTCTGTGAACATCTTCGCAAACCATTGACGCGACAGGCGATTTCGCCGTCTACAGCCTGTTGACAACCCTGTTGGTGGTGCTAAGGTGGGCGCCAGTGGGAAACCCGGGGTATTCGTGGTTTTCCGTGGATCAGAACCCCCCTCCAGCCACCGATGCGGGTAGTGCGAAGTGTTCCAGGGCGAGACCGCCATCACAGTGGACGACAAGGGACGGGTGGCCATTCCCACGGCCTACCGTGATCTGGTCGCGCGCGAGTGTGGCAACCGCCTGGTGATCACCTACAACCCGTTCGAGGCCGGCTCCCTCTACCTGTATCCGCAGGCCGAATGGGAGCGGGTGCGCGACTCGGTCAACAAGCTGCCCAGCACCCGCTCGGCGCACCGGCAGCTGCAACTGAAGCTGGTCGGTGCGGCCAGCCCGGTGGAACTGGACGGCAACGGCCGCATCTCCATCCCCGCCAGCCACCGCAGTGCGGTCGGTATCGAGAAGAAGGCGGTGCTGCTGGGCATGGGTGACAAGTTCGAACTGTGGAGCGAGCAGGCGCACCACGCCCAGATCCGCCGGACCCTGTCCGACGAGGACCTGAGCGAGCACATGCTCGACCTGAGGTTGTGATGGCGGGGGACCGGATGCGGACCACGCAGCCCGGCCTCCCCGCGGACCCGTCTGTGCCGGCGGTGCACCTGCCGGTGCTGTTCGCAGAGGTCATGGAAGGTCTGCGCGTGGTGCCCGAAGGCCGCTACCTGGACGGCACCTTCGGCCGAGGTGGCCATGCGCGTGGCGTGCTGGAACGACTCGGCCCCGGAGGCCGCCTGCTGCTGATGGACAAGGATCCCGAAGCCATCGCCGAAGCCGAGGCCCGATTCGCGGCCGACCCGCGCGTGGCCATCCGCCGCGGCAGCTTCACCGGCATGGCGCACTGGGACCTGGCGCGCGGGCTGGACGGCATCCTGCTGGACCTGGGCGTGTCCTCGCCGCAGCTGGACGTGGCCGCGCGCGGCTTCTCCTTCGGCAAGGACGGCCCGCTGGACATGCGCATGGACCCGGACTCGGGGCAGAGCGCGGCGCAATGGCTGGCCTGTGCCGAGGAACGCGAGATCGCCGACGTGCTGTGGACCTATGGCGAGGAGAAGGCCAGCCGTCGGATCGCCCGGGCGATCGTCGCCACCCGCGGCCAGCAGCCGCTGACCCGCACCGCGCAGCTGGCGGAGCTGATCGGCAGCGTGGTCCCGCGCGGCAAGGACCGCAGCAACCCGGCCACCCGCAGCTTCCAGGCCATCCGCATCCACATCAACCGCGAGCTGGCCGACCTCGAGGCCGGGCTGGACGCGGCGCTGGCCGCGCTGGGCCCCGGTGGCCGGCTGGCGGTGATCAGCTTCCATTCCCTGGAAGACCGCATGGTCAAGCAGTTCATCGCCCGCCATGCCAAGGCCCCGCCGGCCAACCGCCGCCTGCCCGAGGCGGAAGTCTTCGTGCCGCGGCTGGCGGCGCTGGGTGGCGCGATCCGCGCCGGCGAGCAGGAGCTGCAGGCCAACGTGCGCGCCCGCAGCGCGGTGCTGCGCGTGGCCGAGAAGCTGGACGCGCAGGGGAGGCGGGCGGCATGACCCGGTTCCTGTCCGCGATCGTCCTGCTGGCCGTGGTCGCCACCGCGATCGCGGTGGTCTACGAGCGCTACCGCCACCGCCAGCTGTTCGTGGAGCTGACCCGGCTCGAGCGCGAGCGTGACGAGCTCAACATCGAGTTCGGCCGCCTGCAGCTGGAGCAGGCCACGTGGGCGCAGGCCAACCGCATCGACCAGGTCGCGCGGGAGCGTCTGGGCATGGAGTTCCCCGCCGCCGCCGACATCGTGGTGGTACGCCCGTGAGCGAGCGCCGCCCCGTGCGCAACCGCAGCCGCCCCAGCTTCAGCCTGCGCGGCCGGATGATGCTGGTCGCCGTCGCCCTGGGCCTGTGCTCGGTGGCGCTGGTCGGCCGTGCGGCGTGGGTGCAGCTGGTGGACGCGGACTTCTACCAGCGCCAGGGCGAGGCGCGTTTCGTGCGCGAGATCCCGATCCCGACCTCGCGCGGCATGATCACCGACCGCAACGGCGAGCCGGTGGCCGTCTCCACCCCGGTGGAGTCGATCTGGGCCAATCCGCAGGAGCTGCTGCGCTATCCGGACCGCCTGCCGGAGCTGGCCAGGGTCCTTGGCGTGCCACTGGACGAACTGACCACGCGCCTGTCGCAGCGCGCCGACAAGGAGTTCGTCTACCTCAAGCGGCGCATCAATCCCGACCAGGCCAGGGCGATCCTGGCGCACAACGTGCCGGGCGTGTTCTCCCAGCGCGAGTTCCGCCGCTTCTACCCGCAGGGCGAGGCGATGGCGCACGTGCTGGGCTTCACCAACATCGACGACCGCGGCCAGGAGGGCCTGGAGCTTGCGTTCGACGAGTGGCTGCGTGGCAAGCCCGGCGCCAAGCGCGTCATCCGCGACCGCCACGGGCGCATCGTGGAGAGCATCGAGCTGGTGCGCGCGGCCGAGCCCGGCAAGGACCTGGTGCTGAGCATCGACCGCCGGATCCAGTACCTGGCCTACCGCGAACTGCGCGCGGCGCTGGACGCCCACCAGGCCGCGGCCGGCTCGGTGGTGGTGCTGGACGTGGCCACCGGCGAGGTGCTGGCGATGGTCAACCTGCCCAGCTACAACCCCAACTCGCCCGGTGGCGTGAGCCCCGACGCACGGCGCAACCGCGCCGTCACCGACCTGCTCGAGCCCGGCTCGACGATGAAGCCGATCACCATCGCCGCAGCGCTGGAGAAGGGCGTCATCACCCCCACCAGCAGCTTCGACACCAACCCGGGCTGGATCCCCAACGGGCGCTTCAAGACCAGCGATTTCCGCAACTACGGCGTGCTGGACACCGCCGGCATCATCACCAAGAGCTCCAACGTGGGCTCCTCGATGGTGGTGCACAAGCTGGAGGACCGGTACTTCTACCAGTTCGTCCACAACATGGGCTATGGCCGCAGCACCCAGAGCGGGTTCCCGGGCGAGGCTGCCGGGCTGCTGCCGGAACCGTCGCGCTGGTCGGGCACCGACAAGCAGGTGATGTCGTACGGCTACCGCATGGCGGTCACCCCGATGCAGATCGCGCATGCCTACGCGACCCTGGGCAACCATGGCGTCTCGGTCCCGCCGACCTTCGTCAAGGGCCATGCCGGCGACGCGCGCGAGGTGCTCTCGCCCAAGGTCGCCGGCGAGGTGATGCGGATGATGCAGACCGTCACCGAACCCGGCGGCACCGGCACCCGCGCGGCGATCCTCGGCTACCACGTGGCCGGCAAGTCCGGTACCGCGCGCAAGGCCTCCGGCGGCAGCTACGCGCGCCGCTACCTGGCGTTCTTCGCCGGGGTGGTGCCGGTGGAAAACCCGCGCTTCGCCACCGTGGTGGTCCTGGATGATCCGGACACCTCCAAGGGCGGTTCGACCTATGGCGGCGGCTGGGTGTCGGCGCCGGTGTTCCAGCGGGTGATGGACGGCGCCCTGCGGCTGATGGACGTGCCGCCGGACGACATCGAGACCTGGCTGGCCGCGCAGGCCAAGGGCGATGCCAAGCGCAACGCCGCGGTGCCGGCGCTGCCGGCGGCGCTGGAGGACGTGGAGCACATCGACGACGCGGCGCTGGACGCGGTCATTCCGCCGGCGATGGGCGGCGGGGGTGCCGCGCCATGAACCGTTCCATGCCGCTTTCGCGCCTGCTGCCCGACGTCGCGTTGCCCGGCGAGGTCACCGTGTCCGGGCTGGTGATGGACAGCCGCCAGGTGTGCGCCGGCGATGCATTCGTGGCGATCGCCGGGTTTGGTACCCATGGCCTGGCGTTCGCCGGCCAGGCCCGCGAGGCCGGCGCCGCGGCGATCCTGTTCGAACCACCGGCCCCGGCCGAATATCCGGCCCCGGACGGCGCCATCGCCGTGCCCGGGCTGCGCGCGCGCCTGGGTGCGATGGGCGACCTGTTCCATGGGCATCCCTCGCACGCGATGACGATGGTCGGCGTCACCGGCACCAACGGCAAGACCTCCACGGTGCAGCTGCTGGCCCAGGCCTGGCACCTGCGGGGCGTGCGCAGCGGCAGCGTCGGCACGCTTGGCGCGGGCCTGCACGGCGAGGTCAGGCCCACCGGGTTCACCACGCCGCTGGTGCTGGACATGCACGCCCTGCTGGGCGGGCTGCGCGATGCGGGGGCGGAAGCGGTGGCGATGGAGGTCAGCTCGCACGCGCTGGACCAGGGGCGCGTGGATGGCGTGCATTACGACGTGGCCGCCTTCACCAATCTCACCCGCGACCACCTGGACTACCACGGCGACATGGAGGCCTATGGCCAGGCCAAGTCGAAGCTGTTCTTCCGCGAGGGCCTCAAGGCGGCGGTGCTGAACCTGGACGACCCCTACGTGCGCGCGCTGGCCGGACGGTTGCCCGAGGGCGTGCGCGTGCTGGGCGTCAGCTCCCGCGGGCATGCGGATGCGGTGCTGCAGGCGCGCGCGCTGTGCTTCGACGCCCGCGGCATCGGCTTCGAGCTGTGCGCCGGCGACCAGGCGCACCCGGTGCAGTCGCCGCTGCTGGGCCGCTTCAACGTCGACAACCTGCTGGCCGTCGCCGGCGTGCTGCATGCGCTGGGCGACAGCGCCGGCGCGGTCGCCGGCCCGCTGTCGCAGCTGCAGCCGGTGGCCGGGCGGATGAACCGCCTCGGCGGCGACGGCGTGCGCCCGCTGGTGGTGGTGGACTACGCCCACACGCCCGACGCGCTGGAGCAGGCCCTCTCCAGCCTGCGCGCACATGCGCGCTCGCGCCTGACCTGCGTGTTCGGCTGCGGCGGCGAGCGTGACAGCGGCAAGCGCCCGATGATGGCGCGCATCGCCGAGCAGCACGCCGACCAGGTCGTGGTCACCGACGACAACCCGCGGGGCGAGGACGGCGCGGCGATCGTTTCCGGCATCCTCGCCGGCTTCTCCCGCCCGCAGGCGGTGCAGGTGCAGCGCGACCGCGCGATCGCCATCGCCGACGCGATCGCCCGGTCCGGTCCGCAGGACGTGGTCCTGGTGGCCGGCAAGGGCCACGAACCCTACCAGGAGATCGCCGGGGTGCGGCATCCGTTCGATGACACCGCCGTGGCCGGCGAAGCGCTTGCCCGCTGGAACGGAGGTGAGGCATGAAGCGCACACCGCTGTCGCTGGTGGCGCACTGGGCCGGCGGCGAGCTGCACGGCGAGGACGTGACCGTGGACGCGATCGCCCACGACACCCGCGCTCTGTGCGCCGGCAGCCTGTACGTGGCCCTGCGCGGCGAACGTTTCGACGGCCACGACTTCGCCGCCGACGCGCTGGCCCGCGGCGCGGTCGCGCTGCTGGTCGAGCGCCTGCTGGAGGTGGACGCGCCGCAGGTGCTGGTGGACAGCAGCGAGCAGGCGCTGGCGCGGATCGCGGCCGGCATGCAGCGCGGCCGCGGCGCGCGGGTCGTGGGCATCACCGGCAGCAACGGCAAGACCAGCGTCAAGACCCTCGTGCTGTCGGTGCTGCAGCAGGCCGGCCGCGCCTACGCCAACCCCGGCAACCGCAACAACGAGATCGGCCTGCCCCTGGCGGTGATCGACGCCCCCGAGGATGCCGACTTCGCCATCTACGAGATGGGCGCGGGCAAGCCCGGGGACATCGCCTACCTGGCCGCCATCGCCGTGCCGGACGTGTCGCTGGTCAACAATGTCGCCGCCGCCCATCTGGAGCGGATGGGCGACCTGCTCGGCGTGGCCACCACCAAGGGCGCCATCTACGCCGCGCTGCCGGCCGGCGGCACCGCGGTGGTCAACGCCGACGACGCCTTCGGCAGCTGGTTCGAGCAGCAGGTGGTGCGCGCGGCCGACAGTGGCCGGGCGTTGCTGCGGTTCGGGCTGGAGCCCGGCGCCGAGGTGACCGCGCGCGAAGTGCGCTGCGGCCCGGAGGGCAGCCGCTTCGTGCTGGTCACCGCGCAGGGCGAGGTGGCGGTCGAGCTGGCGCTGCCGGGCCTGCACAACGTCCGCAACGCGCTGGCCGCCGCTGCCATCGGCCTGGCCTGCGGGGTCCCGCTGGCCGGCATCGCCGCCGGGCTCGCGCAGTCGCGTCCGGTCGCCGGGCGCCAGGTCGCCCACGGCCTGGCCGGCGGGGTGGTGCTGGTGGACGACAGCTACAACGCCAATCCCGGTTCTGTCGCCGCGGCGATCGATGCGCTGGCGGCCAGCGGCGACGACGCCTGGCTGGTGCTGGGCGACATGCGCGAACTGGGGCCGGGGGCGCAGGCCCTCCATGCCGACGCCGGTGCCCGCGCGCGCCAGGCCGGCATCGGCCGGCTGTACACGCTGGGCACGCTCAGCGCCGCGGCCGCGCCGGCCTTTGGCGAGGGCGCGGCCCACTTTGACAGCCACCAGGCGCTGGCTGCGGCCCTGGCCGCCGACCTGGCGGCGCGGCCGGCCGGCGCGGCGGACGCCGGGGCCCGGCGCCTGCGGGTGCTGGTGAAAGGATCGCGCGGCAGCGCGATGGACCGGATCGTGAACGCGCTGCTTGCGCAGGGAGACACTACGCATGCTGCTTGAACTGGCGCGTTGGCTGCAGGGCCTGGAGGACTTCTTCGGCCTGTTCGGCTACCTGACCTTCCGTGGCATCCTCGCGGCGCTGACCTCGCTGGCGCTGTCGCTGTGGCTGGGGCCGGCGGTGATCCGCCGCCTGGGGCAGCTCAAGGGCGGCCAGACGATCCGCAAGGACGGCCCGCAGTCGCACTTTTCCAAGGCCGGCACGCCGACCATGGGCGGCGCGCTGATCCTGATCACCGTGCTGCTGTCGGTGCTGCTGTG
>JBQGEI010000036.1:0-13361 GCA_052039535.1 Pseudoxanthomonas sp. | reverse complement strand
CCGGACAGCGGCCGCCGCCAGCTGCTGCGCTTCTTCGGCCTGCACGACCTCACCGGCTTCGGCATCGACGACCGCCCGCTGGCGATCGCCGCCGCCGGCGCGCTGCTGGGCTATGTCGAGGAAACCCAGAAGCAGCAGCTGCCGCACCTGACCTCGATCGCGCTGGAGACCTCCGGCGAGGCGATCGCGATGAACGCCGCCACCCGCCGCCACCTGGAACTCGATACACGGGTCGATGGCCAGACCCGCCACACCCTGCTCGGTGTGCTGGACGCCACCATCACCCCGATGGGCGGGCGCCTGCTGCGCCGCTGGCTGCACCGGCCGCTGCGCGACCGCGGTGTGCTTGGCGGCCGCCACCATGCCGTGGCCACGCTGATCGAGCAGCGTGCCGAAGGCGACCTGCGCGAGTGCTTCCGCGGCCTGGGCGATTTCGAACGCATCCTCACCCGCGTGGCCCTGCGCTCGGCGCGGCCACGCGACATGTCCACCCTGCGCGATGCGCTCGCGCTGCTGCCGGGCATCCGCCAGGCACTCGCGCCGCTGGATTCGCCGCGCCTGCAGGCACTGTCGGCCGAGCTGGGCCAGCACGACGGGACCGCGCACCTGCTGGCCTCGGCCGTGGCCCCGCAGCCTCCGCTGAAGCTGGTGGACGGCGGGGTGATCGCGGAAGGCCACGACCCCGAGCTGGACGAGCTGCGCCGGCTGTCCACCCATGCCGACCAGTTCCTGGTCGACCTGGAAGCGCGCGAGCGCGCGGCCACCGGTATCGCGACATTGAAGGTCGGCTACAACCGGGTGCACGGCTACTACATCGAGATCAGCAAGGGCCAGTCCGACAAGGCGCCGGTGCACTACACCCGGCGCCAGACCCTGACCGGCGCCGAGCGCTACATCACCGAGGAGCTCAAGTCGTTCGAGGACAAGGTGCTGTCGGCGCGCGAGCGTGCGCTGGCACGCGAGAAGTTCCTCTACGAGGCCCTGCTGGATTCGCTCAACACCGTGCTGGAACCGCTCAAGCGCTGCGCCGGCGCACTCAGCGAGCTGGATGTCCTGGCCGCCTTCGCCGAGCGCGCGCAAGTGCTGGACTGGTCGCGCCCCGAACTCACCGACGCGCCGTGCCTGTGCATCGAGCGCGGCCGCCACCCGGTGGTCGAGGCCGTGCGCGAGGAGCCGTTCGAACCCAACGACCTGGAGCTGTACGGCGACCGCGACGGCAGCGCACGGCGGATGCTGGTCATCACCGGTCCGAACATGGGCGGCAAGAGCACCTACATGCGGCAGAACGCGCTGATCGTGCTGCTCGCGCATATCGGCAGCTTCGTGCCGGCGTCACGGGCGCAGATCGGCCCGATCGACCGCATCCTCACCCGCATCGGCGCCGGCGACGACCTCGCCCGCGGACAATCCACCTTCATGGTGGAGATGGCCGAGACCAGCTACATCCTGCACCACGCCACGCCGCAGTCGCTGGTGCTGATGGACGAGATCGGCCGTGGCACCTCGACCTACGACGGCCTGGCCCTGGCCGATGCGGTCGCCCGGCACCTGGCGTCGGTCAACCGCTGCTGGACCCTGTTCGCCACCCACTATTTCGAATTGACCGCGCTGGCGACGCCGGAATCCGGCATCGCCAACGTGCACCTGGACGCGGTGGAGCACGGCGACTCGCTGGTATTCATGCACGCGGTGCGCGAAGGTGCGGCCGACCGCAGCTTCGGCCTGCAGGTGGCGGCCCTGGCCGGCCTGCCACGCGACACCCTGTCGCAGGCGCGGCGCCGGCTGGCCGAACTGGAGCAGCGCGGGCGCGAGACCCACGCCTCGCAGATGGCGCCCCAGGCGCTGGACGCCCCGCAGCAGTTCGGCCTGTTCGCGCCGGTCTCCTCCGCCGTACAGGAAGCCCTGGCCGCGCTGGATCCTGACGAACTGACCCCGCGCCAGGCCCAGGAGGCGCTGTACCGCCTCAAGTCGCTGCTCTAGGCCGCTGCCCCGGGCTTTGCCTTGCCCGGGCACGGGCTGGCCGCTCCATGGCGCCGGCGCGGGGTCTTCCGCGGCCGCCATGGCCCTGGCCCGCCCCCCCCCGGTCCGGCGCGCAGAAGCGCCCCACCGCCTCAGTTCGCCGCCGGAACCGGGTGAGCCGCGACCAGGGCGTCGTCGCGCGACCGGGCGGCGATGGCTGCCGGGCGCCCGGCATGGAATCCCGCGTAGGCGGTGAACACAGGTCGGGATTCGAGCATGCCGAACGCCATGTAGTAGCCCAGGAAGGCGGCCATGTAGAGGTCCGCCGCGGTGAACCGGTCGCCGACCAGGAACTGCCGGCCTTCGACGGCCCGCTCGAGCACCCGCAGGATGTCGGCCTCGGTGCCGTAGCCGGCACTCATCGGCGCGGCGAGCGCGCCGGCGTTGCGCGCGGTGAACATCGCTTCCACCGGGCCGGCCACGAAGAACAGCCAGCGGTAGTACTCGCCCCGCTCCGGGGAGCCGAGGACCGGCGCCAGCCCCTTCTCCGGCACCAGGTCGGCAAGGTAGGCGCAGATGGCCGCGTTCTCGGTGACCACGGTGTCGCCGTGGCGGATCGCCGGCACCTTGCCCATCGGGTTCACTGCCAGGTACTGCGGCGACTTCATCGTGGTGCCGTAGTCCAGCACGACCTCCTCGTAGGGCAGGCCGGTTTCCTCGAGCATCCAGCGGGTGATGCGCGCGCGGGACATGGGATGGGTGTAGAAGGTCAAGGTCCTGCTCATTGGCGGCTCCGTCACTGGAAAGGAGCCGCCAGTGTGAGCGGGGGCTGCTGACAGCGGCTGTCAGCAGTGCGCGGCATCCGGCGCGGGCCCCTGGCGACTGCCGGCATCGCCGCGGCGCGGCGCGGCTCAGGCATCGCGCGTGGGCAGGCACTGTTGCCGCCAGCGGCGCAGCAACTGGTGGCGGTGGTCGGGATAGCGGCACCCGGTGTCCTCCAGCGCCAGCACCCTGTCTGCCCGGAAGTGGCGGAAATCCCCGCGCATCTCGCACCAGGCCGCCAGCAGACGCAGGTCGTCGAGGAAGGCCATGGCGAAGGGCCAGACCATGCGCATGCTGTCGCGCCCTTCCGCGTCGCGGTAGCGCATGTTCACCCGGTGGCCCTCGCGGATGGCCCTGCGCAGCACCGGCAGCCAGGGTTCGGGTTCGCGCCGGTGCCAGTAGGGGGCGAACAGGCCGCTGGTTTCCACCTGCAGGCGCAGGGTTTCCGGCAGCACGCTGGTGATGCGGCCCAGTGCGCGCTGGGCGGAGCCGGCCAGCTCCGGGTCCGCGTGCGAGGCCACCCAGCGCGCGCCCAGCACCAGGGCTTCGAGCTCTTCGGCCGGGAACATCATCGGGGGCATGACGAACCCCGGACGCAGCCGGAATCCGACGCCCGCGTCGCCGTCGATCCGCGCTCCCTGGGCACGCAGGGCGTCGATGTCCCGGTACACGGTGCGCAGGCTCACGCCGAGCTGTTCGGCCAGGCGGGCTCCCTTCACCGCGCCACGGCGCTGGCGCAGTTCCTCGAGCAATCGCAGCAGGCGCGAGGCGCGGGTGGTCATGCAGGCGTCGTCGAGGTTCAGGCGGGGCGCCAGCATAGCCGGCGTGGGCCGGCCGCGGCCCGGCGGTGTCCTCGCCTGCGGCGCCGGCGCGCAGGCAGCGACCGGCCGATGCAGGCGACGCCCAGCCGCCGCCCACGCCGCCGCCCCGCCAGAGCCGGCCCGGCAGCCGGCACCCCGAGGGCCACCGGCCGCGGCGATAGCCGGGTGCTATCGGGAAGTTCGCAACTAACGATTTCCCTTGATAGCCACCGCCACCTAGCCTGTCGCCGTTCCATTCACGACGCCGAATGTTCCCGGCTCGCCAGCAGCCGTGCCCGCCGGGGCACAGGTCCGGCGCGAGCGCCGCATCCGGCCCGTGGGATTCCATACGCCGCCCGCGAGGGCCCAAGCGAAGGGGCAAGACCCATGTCCACCGAAAGCAGATGTCCATTTCATGCCACCGCCGGCGGCGGCACCGGCAACCGTGACTGGTGGCCGCAGCAACTGCGGCTTGACCTGCTCAACCAGCATTCCGAGCGCTCCAATCCACTGGGCGCCACGTTCGACTACGCCCAGGCGTTCGCCACCCTGGACTACCACGCGCTCAAGAAGGACCTGCGCGCGCTGATGACCGACTCGCAGCCGTGGTGGCCGGCCGACTTCGGCCATTACGGCGGGCTGTTCATCCGCATGGCCTGGCACAGCGCCGGCACCTACCGTGTCGGTGACGGCCGCGGCGGCGGCGGCCGCGGCCAGCAGCGTTTCGCCCCGCTCAACAGCTGGCCTGACAACGTCAACCTGGACAAGGCCCGGCGCCTGCTGTGGCCGATCAAGCAGAAGTACGGCCAGCAGATCTCCTGGGCCGACCTGATGATCCTCGCCGGCAACGTGGCGCTGGAGACCATGGGCTTCCGCACGTTCGGCTTCGGTGCCGGGCGCGAGGACACCTGGGAGCCGGACCAGGACGTGTACTGGGGCCGCGAGACCACCTGGCTGGGCGGCGATGTGCGCTATGCGCAGGGATCCGAAGGCGTGGAGAAGCCGGCCGACGAGGCGGTGCTGGTGGCCGACGACGATGCCGACGGCAAGGTCCACACCCGCCGCCTGGAAAACCCGCTGGCGGCCGTGCAGATGGGCCTGATCTACGTCAACCCGGAAGGCCCGGACGGCAATCCCGACCCGCTGCTGGCGGCGATCGACATCCGCGACACCTTCGCGCGCATGGCCATGGACGACGAGGAGACCGTCGCGCTGATCGCCGGCGGACACACCTTCGGCAAGACCCATGGCGCGGCCGCCGCGGAGAACGTCGGCCCCGAGCCGGAAGCGGCCGACCTCCACGCCCACGGGCTGGGATGGCACAACCGCCATGGCAGCGGCAAGGCCGGCGATACCATCACCTCGGGCCTGGAGGTGACCTGGACCCAGACTCCGGCACAGTGGAGCAACCACTTCTTCGAAAACCTGTTCGGGTTCGAGTGGGAGCTGGAGAAGTCGCCCGCCGGCGCGCACCAGTGGGTGGCCAGGGACGCGGGCGAGGTCATTCCCGATGCGCACGATCCGTCGAAGAAGCACCGCCCGCGGATGCTGACCACCGACCTGGCGCTGCGCTTCGACCCGGCCTACGGCGCGATCTCCAGGCGCTTCCTGGAGAACCCCCAGGCCTTCGCCGAGGCCTTCGCGCGCGCCTGGTTCAAGCTGACCCACCGCGACATGGGCCCGCGCTCGCGCTACCTGGGCCCGGAAGTGCCCAGGGAAGAGCTGGTGTGGCAGGACCCGCTGCCGGCGGTCGACCACCCGCTGGTGGAGGCAGCCGACATCGACCTGCTGCGCGCGAAGATCGCCGGGACCGGCCTGCCGGTGGCCGAGCTGGTGTATACCGCCTGGTCCTCGGCGGCGACCTTCCGCGGCGGCGACAAGCGCGGCGGCGCCAACGGCGCGCGCATCCGCCTGGCGCCGCAGAAGGACTGGGAGGTCAACCGGCCTTCGCAGCTGCAGCGCGTGCTCAAAGCCCTGCAGGGGGTGCAGATGGAGTTCAACCTGGAGGCACCGGGCGGCCGCCAGGTCTCGCTGGCCGACCTGGTCGTGCTGGCCGGCGGCGTGGGGATCGAGCAGGCGGCCGCGGCCGCCGGCCTGGAGGTTCGCGTGCCGTTCTCGCCCGGCCGTACCGACGCCCGCGCCGACCAGACCGATGTCGACTCGTTCGCGGTGATGGAGCCGTTCGCGGACGGCTTCCGCAACTACATCCGCGGTCCGTCGGCGGTGCCGGCCGAGCACCTGCTCGTCGACAAGGCCCAGCAGCTGACCCTGACCGCGCCGGAGATGACCGCGCTGGTGGGCGGCCTGCGGGTGCTCGGGGCCACCCACGACGGCGCCCTGGGCGTGCTCACCGACCGCCCCGGCACGCTGGGCAACGACTTCTTCCGCAACCTGCTGGACATGGGCGTGGAGTGGCTGCCGACCTCGCCGTCCGCCGAACGGTTCGAGGGCCGCGACCGGGCGACCGGGCACAGGCGCTGGAGCGCCACCCGCGCCGACCTGGTGTTCGGCTCCAATGCGGTGCTGCGGGCACTGGCGGAGGTCTACGCCAGCGACGACGGGCAGGCGAGGTTCGTCGCCGACTTCGTGGCGGCCTGGCACAAGGTGATGGAGCTGGACCGCTTCGACCTGCCCCGCAGGCACGCCTGACCACGTGCCGCCACCGGAGCCCCCCGCCTGTCCTGGGCGGGGGTTCTCCTTTGGAGCTTCTCAGTCGCCGCGCCGAGGCAGCTCCAGCTTCATGTCCGAGTTCGAGCCGCTGGACCACAGGACGGCCTCGGATTCGGGGTTGCAGCGACGGTCGCGGCCGCTGGACGGCTGGCCCGGCACGCTTGGGCCCTTCTCGCCGCCGACCCGGCAGTTGGCCAGGTCCAGCGGGCTGCGTGCTTCGTCCTGGCCCATGGAGGCGCAACCGGAAAGGACAAGCAGCGTGGTGGCGAAGACGAGCGGTGCGGTGTGGCGGGTCATGGCGGGGTCCGGCAGTGGGCGGCCCTTCTTGTACACCGGGGCCGGCACCGGCGCGACCCGCCGGAAGTCAGGGGCCCTCAGGTCGCGTCGATGTCGCCCAGCGCCTGGATCAGCCTGCGTGCCCGCTTGTCGGGCTTCTGGACCGGCGGCCGGTAGCCGTCGCGCGCGGCCGACCGCTGCAAGCGTCGCTCCTGCCGCGCCTGGATCGAAGCGTCGCTCTCCCGGTACAGCCCCTGGGCGACCGGTGCGGGGCCACGCATGTCGCTCAGTCCAAGCACCTCGACCTGGAAGGCCTCCTCGCCCCGGCTGATGCGCATCGCATCTCCCACCCTCACCGCGCGTGAGGGTTTGGCCCGCTGCCCGCCGACCTCGACCTTGCCGGTATCCACCGCCTGCCGCGCCAGGCTGCGGGTACGGAAGAAGCGTGCGGCCCACAGCCACACGTCCAGGCGTACCGACTGCAATGGAACCTCGTTCTGGTTCATCTCGTTCCCTTGGAAAGCCGCCAGGCAGAGGCTGGCCGCCACCTGCACGACCAGCCTGCGCCCGGCCCGGGCATGGCCGCGTGGAGGTCCGGCCGAGGACGGCGCGGCCGGCGCCGGCGGCGCCCGGCCCGCCAACGCAAACGGCCGCCTTGCGGCGGCCGTTGCGAATGCAGCAGGCGGGCGGCGATCAGCCGGCCTTGCTGTTCTTCTCGGCCTTGGCCTTCGCCACCGCGGCCAGGTCTTCCTTGATGCGGGCAGCCTTGCCCTCCAGACCACGCAGGTAGTACAGCTTGCCGGCGCGGACGCGACCGATGCGCTTGACCTCGACCGAGTCGATGGTGGCGCTGTGGGTCTGGAACACGCGCTCGACGCCGTAGCCGTGCGAGATCTTGCGCACGGTGAAGGACGAGTTCAGGCCGGCGTTCTTGGTGGCGATGACCACGCCTTCGTAGGCCTGGACGCGCTCACGGTTGCCTTCCTTGACCTTGACGTTCACCACGATGGTGTCGCCCTGGCTGAACTTCGGCAGTTCGCGGGTGATCTGGGCGGACTCGAATTCCGCGATGATGGACTTGTTCAGCTTGCTCATGGTGACCGACTCTTTGTTCGGGTGGGCGTGTCTGGATGACAGCTCGGGCTGACGCAGTCGCCGGATTGCGCTGCGCGTTTGTTGTTGTGGGCTGCCTGGCGCGGCATCCCGGAACCGGGTCGCGCGCAGGAACCCGGCATTCTACCGGGCGCAGGGCCCCCGTGGCTAGTCGCCCCTGTCGACCGCCTTGTCGGCAGGTGCGTCCGCGGCCGGCGCCTGCTGCAACCCCTCCTCCAGCAGCTTGCGGTCGGCGCGGGACAGCTCGCGGCCTTCCAGCAGGTCCGGCCGCCGCTGCCGGGTACGCAGCAGCGACTGCTGGCGTCGCCAGCGCGCGATGGCGGCGTGGTTGCCGGAACGCAGCACCGCCGGGACGGTCCCGTAGGCGTGCTCGACCGGGTGGCTGTAATGCGGGCAGTCCAGCAGCCCGTCCTCGAAGCTGTCCTGGGCCGCCGAGCCGGCGTCGTTGAGAGCGCCGTCCTGCAGGCGGGCCACGGTGTCGATCACGATCGCCGCGGCCAGCTCGCCCCCGGACAGCACGTAGTCCCCGATCGACAGCTCCTCGTCCACTTCGGCCTGCACCAGCCGCTCGTCCACGCCTTCGTAGCGACCGCACAGCAGGACCAGGCGCGGCAGTGCCGCCAGTCCGCGCACCCTCGCCTGGTCCAGGCGCCGTCCCTGCGGGCTCAGGTACACCACGTGCGCCGGCGCCGGATCGGCCTGGCGCACCGCGGCCAGGCAGCGCCGCAGCGGCTCGACCAGCATTACCATGCCCGGACCGCCGCCGAAGGTGCGGTCGTCGGTCTTGCGGTAGTTGCCGTCGGCGTAATCACGCGGGTTCCAGCCGTGCACCTGCAGCAGGCCGCGTTCGCGCGCACGACCGGTGACGCCGAACGCAGCGCAGCGGTCGACCTCTTCGGGAAACAGGCTGACGACGTCGATGCGCATCACAGGCGTGGTCCGTTGGCTCGCTTGGCGATCTTGGAGGACAGGCCGGCATCCGGCGGAAGCCACGCGTGCGGGCCGCCACCGGCGCGGCCACGCACCCGGCTTCAGAACTCGGGGTCCCAGTCCACCGTCACGGTGCGGGTGTCGAAATCCACCGAAGTGACGTACTGCGGCCGCACGAACGGGATCATGCGCTCGCGCTCGCCGCGCACCACCATCACATCGTTGGCGCCGGTGGAAAGCAGGTGCGAGATCTCGCCCAGGTCCACCCCGTCGGTGGTGAGCACGCGCAGGCCTTCCAGGTCGATCCAGTAGTACTCACCGGGCGCCGGTGGCGGCAGCGCCTCGCGTGGCACCCAGATCTCGGTACCACGGAGCGCCTCGGCGGCGTCGCGGTCATCGCACCCGGGCAGGGTCGCGACAACCAGCTTGCCGGTGTCGCGGCCACGTGCCCCGGACAGTTCCCGCTCGGCGCCGTTGGCCGACCGCAGGATCCAGGGCTGGTAGCGGAATATCTGCGCGCGCGGCTCGGTCCAGGACTCGAGCTTGACGTCACCGCGCACGCCGAAGGCGCCCGTCACGCGGCCCAGCAGAACCCTCTTCTGCCTTGCCGGATCGGGACGCGCTGCGTCGTTCATGTCCGGAACCGGCCGCCGCGGGCGGCGGCCGTCGTCCTCAGGCGGCCGCCTGGGCCTTGGCCGCTTCGCGGTACAGGTTGCGGACCTTGTCGGTCATCTGGGCGCCATTGCCGACCCAGTGGTCGACACGGGCCACGTCCAGCACGACGCGCTGCTCGGCGCCGGCGGCGACCGGGTTGTAGTAACCGACGCGCTCGATGTTGCGGCCGTCGCGGGCGCTGCGCGAGTCGGTGACGATGATGTGGTAGAAGGGGCGCTTCTTGGCGCCACCGCGGGTGAGACGGATCTTGACCATGGTGCTCTCGTGTTGCCCAGTCGCCAGGATGGCGAGGTAAGCCGGCGATTCTAGCCGATCGGGCGCCCCGGGAAAACCTCCGGGCAGCCCCACCCGCCATACACCGCGCCACCCCCGCCGGATCCCCACGGGTACGGGCCGGCCTGGACCCGGCCCGTCGGGCGCTTCTGACGCGACCCGGCCCAGTGGAACCGTGCCCTCCCGGACCGCATGTCGCGGCCGGCGCCACGCAAGGCCCGGCGCCCTCCGGGATCGGCCGGTCGGCCGCCATCCGACGCGCTCTCGAAAGGCAGGCCGGGCTGGCAGCGCGCGCGCAGCCGCACGGGCGGAGGGCGCGGAAGGGAGCGGTACCATGACCAAAGTCATGCACCCGGCGGCAACCCCTCCCGTAACATCGGGCGTGCATCGTGGCACGCGTCGTGCCGGGCCCGTCCGCCTGCCGGACCACGCCCGGCGAGGGAAAACGGCGCCACCTGCCGGCATCCGGCAACCACCCGAAACCCTCCCGACGACGGGCCCGCGCCCGCCGCCCTGCTGGACTTCCGATGAAAAAACAGCCCCGCTTCCTGAAACTGCTGCTGGCCATTGCCGTGCTGCTGGCCCTGGTCCTGTTGTGGCGCAGCTGTGGCGGGGAAGAGGACGCAGCCACGCCGGGCCCGGGCGGCTGGGACGAGCGGCCGCCGACGCCGGTCCGGGTGGCCACCGCCATCCGCGGCCCGCTGGACCTGGAGATCAAGGCGCTGGGGACGGTCAGTCCGCTGCGCACCGTCACCGTCCGCCCGCGGGTGGAAGGGGAACTGCTGCGGATCGCCTTCACCGAGGGCGAGCAGGTGCGCGCCGGCCAGCTGCTGGCCGAGATCGACCCGACCCCGTTCAAGGTGCGCCTGGCCCAGGCCCAGGGCACGCAGAAGCAGAACCTGGCGGAACTGGAGAACACCCGGATCCAGCTGCGCCGTTTCCGCGACCTGGCCGGTGGCAGCTACGTCTCGGCGCAGCAGGTGGCCGACCTGGAGGCGCAGGTGCGCCAGTTCGAGGGCCGGCGCGAGGTCGACCAGGCCGCCGTGGACGAAGCGCGGCTGCAGCTGGACTACACCCGCATCACCGCGCCGGTCGACGGGCGCGTCGGGCTGCGCAGCGTCGATGTCGGCAACCTGGTCCGCACCGGCGACGAGGACGGCATCGCCACCCTGACCCAGACCCGCCCGATCAGCGTGGTCTTCGCGCTCCCCGAGAGCGTGCTGCCTTCGGTGCAGGCGGCCGTGCGCGACGGCAAGGCGCTGATGGTCCAGGCGTGGGACCGCGACGAGCGCCAGCCGCTGGCCACCGGCACCCTCTCCAGCCTGGACAACCGGATCGACGTGCAGACCGGCACCCTGCGCCTGCGCGCGCTGTTCCCGAACGACGACGAATCCCTGTTCCCCAACCAGTCGGTCAACGTGCGCCTGCGCCTGGGAAGCGCGGAGGTGGTATCCATCCCCGACGCAGCCGTGCAGTTCGGCAACCGCGGCACCTACGTGTACGTGGTGGGCGAAGACGACACCGCCGGCGTGCGCGAGATCCGCCTGGGCGCGAGCCACGACGGCCGTGTCGCGGTGCTGGAAGGCCTGGACGCGGGCGACCGCGTGGTGCTGGAAGGTCTGGACCGGCTGCGCGAGGGCGGCAAGGTCGAGGTGGTCGATGCCGACGGCGTGCCGGTGGACGCCGCCAGCGCCGGCGAAGGTCCGGCCGGCAAGGCGGCCGGCACGCGATGAACCTCTCGCGCCCGTTCATCCTGCGCCCGGTGGCGACCTCGCTGCTGATGCTGGCGCTGCTGCTGTCGGGCATCTTCGCCTACCGCCTATTGCCGGTCTCGGCGCTGCCGCAGGTCGACTATCCGATCATCCAGGTGCTCACCCTGTACCCGGGCGCGAGCCCGGCGGTGACCACCAGTGCGGTCACCGCGCCGCTGGAGCGCCGGCTCGGGCAGATCCCCGGGCTAAACCAGATGAGCTCCACCAGCTCGGGCGGCGCCTCGGTGATCACCTTGCAGTTCGCGCTGGAGGTGGATCTGGGCGTGGCCGAACAGGAAGTGCAGGCGGCCATCAACGGTGCCTCCAACCTGCTGCCCGGCGACCTGCCGATGCCACCGGTGTACCGGAAGGTCAACCCGGCCGACACCCCGATCCTGACCCTGGCGGTGACCTCGCCGTCGATGGCGCTGCCGGACGTGTACGACCTGGTCGACACGCGCATGGCCCAGCGCCTCTCGCAGCTGCCCGGCGTCGGGCTGGTCAGCCTGGCCGGCGGCCAGCGCCCGGCGGTACGCATCCAGGTCAATCCCAACGCGCTGGCATCGGCCGGGCTGGGGATGGGCGACATCCGCCGGGTCATCGACGCTGCCAACGTCAACATGCCCAAGGGCAGCTTCGACGGCCCCACCCGCGCCACGATGCTCGATGCCAACGACCAGATGCGCTCGGCCGGGGAGTACGCGGCCCTGGTGCTGTCCTGGAAGGATGGCGCGCCACTGCGCCTGGGCGACGTGGCCCGCGTCGAACAGGGCGCGGAGAACCGCCACCTGGCCGCGTGGTCGGGCACCTCGCCGGCGATCCTGGTCAACATCCAGCGCCAGCCCGGCGCCAACGTGATCGAGGTGGTTGACCAGGTCCACGCGCTGCTGCCGCAGCTGCGCGCCTCCATGCCGGCGGCCGTGGACGTGACCGTGCTCAGCGACCGCACCGAATCGATCCGCGCCTCGATCAAGGGCGTGCAGCACGAACTGGTGCTGGCGATCGGCCTGGTGGTGCTGGTGACCTTCGCCTTCCTGCGCACGGTGCCAGCCACGATCATCCCCTCGATCGCGGTGCCGCTGTCGCTGGTGGCCACCTTCGGGGTGATGCTGCTGGCCGGCTACTCGCTCAACAACCTGACCCTGATGGCGCTGACCATCGCCACCGGTTTCGTGGTGGACGACGCCATCGTGATGCTGGAAAACATCGCCCGGCGCATGGAGGACGGCGAAGGCCCGATGCAGGCCGCGCTCAACGGCGCGCGCCAGATCGGCTTCACCCTGGTGTCGCTGACGGTGTCGCTGGTGGCGGTGCTGATCCCGCTGCTGTTCATGGGCGACGTGGTCGGCAAGCTGTTCCACGAGTTCGCCATCACCCTGGCGGTGGCCATCGGCATCTCGCTGGTGGTGTCGCTGACCCTCACCCCGATGCTGTGCGCGCGCTTCCTCAAGGCCGGCCACGGTCACGGCGCGGACGCAGCCGACGGCGCGCAGGGCGACATGTTCGACCGGGTCATCGCCTGGTACGACCGCGGCCTGCACTGGGTGCTGGCGCGCCAGCCGCTGATGCTCGGCGCCACCGTGGCCACCCTGGCCCTGACCGTGCTGCTGTACGTGCTGGTGCCCAAGGGATTCTTCCCGGTGCAGGACGCCGGGCTGATCCAGGGCATCAGCGAGGCGCCGCAGTCGGTGTCGTTCGAGGCGATGTCGCGGCGCCAGCAGGCGCTGGCCGAGGCCATCCTCGAGGATCCGGACGTGGCTTCGCTGTCCTCGTTCATCGGCGTGGACGGCAGCAATGCCACGCTCAACAGCGGCCGCCTGCTGATCGAGCTCAAGCCGCACGGCGAGCGCGACAGCGGCGCGCAGGACGTGATCGCGCGGCTGCAGCAGCGCGCGCAGGGCATCCCCGGCGTGGTGCTGTACCTGCAGCCGGTGCAGGAGCTGAGCATCGAGGACCGGGTCAGCCGCACCCAGTACCAGTTCGCGCTGACCACGCCGGACGCGGACGAGCTGGCGCACTGGACCGGCCGCCTGCTGCAGGCACTGCGCCAGCAGCCGGCCCTGGCCGACGTGGCCAGCGACCTGGCCGACCA
>JBQGEI010000035.1:0-10853 GCA_052039535.1 Pseudoxanthomonas sp. | reverse complement strand
GCGTCGTACTCGCCCGAGGCGAACACCGCCCAGGCCCGGTTCTCCTGCTGCTGCACGGCGAAGCCGGCCTGCGGGTTGCCGGGGCTCAGCGAGTCGTAGTTGAAGCCGTGGATGGTGATGTCCTCGCGGTACCAGAACAGGCCGGCCTGCCAGTTGAACGGGCCGTCGTTGTCCGATTCCAGGCGGAACTCCTGGGTGAGCTGCTCGTGGTCAGGCAGGCCGTCGGCCGACTCGGAGGCGAACGGGATCACACCGGGGCCGGAGTCGGGCAGGAACACCGCCCCGTAGCCGCCGTCGATGTCGCCCCGGTTGAGCGATTCGGCGGTCTCGTAGCCGGTGATCGAATGCAGCACCAGACCGTCGAAGTCCCAGCGCAGGCGCGCGCTGGCGCCCCAGGTCTCCAGGTCGGAGAAGTTCACGCCGTCCAGCGAGACCTTGTCGCGGTCGAAGCCCGGCACCAGGTCGTTGCCGCCCGGCTGGATGATGTTGGCGCGGAACAGGCGTGCGGTGCCGTCGAGGTCACGCCGGTGCAGGTTGAGCAGCGCCTCGAAGGCCTCGCCCTCGTACAGGAACTGCACCCGTACGGCCGACTCCTCGTAGCCCTCGAAGCTCCCGCTGGGCGCCCCTGCACGGGTGTTCTCCACCGAATCGTCGCGACGCTGGTACAGCGCCGCCAGCCGCGCCGACCAGCGCTGGCTGAGCGCGCCACCGACCGCACCCTCGAAATTGGCCATGTCGTCGCTGCCGTAGCCGAGCTTGGCGTAGCCGCCGGACTGCTGCGAGGGTTTGACCGACTCGAACTTGACCACGCCGGCCGGCGTGTTGCGCCCGAACAGGGTGCCCTGCGGCCCGCGCAGCACTTCCACCCGCTCCAGGTCGAACAACGGAAAGCCCTTCAGCAGCGGACTTTCCTGCACCACCTCGTCATACACCAGCGAGACCGGCTGCGAGGCATTGAGGTCGAAGTCGGTGTTGCCCAGGCCGCGGATGTAGAAGCGCGGGAAGGCGCGGCCGTAGGAGGACTCGATGTTGAGGCTGGGCACCCGCGCGGACAGGAAGCGGATGTCGGTGCCGCCGGAGCCCAGCACCTCGAGCTTCTCGGCATCGACGCTGGTGATGGACACCGGCACGTCCTGGATGTTCTCGACCTTGCGCTGGGCGGTGACCTGCACCGCGTCGAGGGTGGCGGCCTCCTGCGCCTGCAACGCGGGCACGGCGAGCAGCAGGACGACGGCGGCGGCCAGGCGCGAGTACCGCGGCCGCGGGACGTGGATCGACTTCATGGGGTGCTCCTGGTGGGGATGGAGACGAGGGATGGAGACGGAGGTACCGGGCGGAACCAGAGCGACGCCGGCTCCCGTCCGGCGGCGCCCGCATCATATCGCTCTATCCGGATGGATATAAATCCCCTGGCGGTACGCCGATGCGTGGCAGGCCTTGCCATTGCGTCCGTGGCGGGGCCGGGCACGATGGACGCCGGCGGGTCGCCGCCCGGATGCCGCTCGCCGGGGCGTCCCGCCTCCGCCTTCCTGGCCAGCATGACCGGGCCCCCCGAGGCCACCGGTGGCAGCGTGCAGCGTCGCCCGGCGACACGCATCGCCCCCCCGCCAACCTGGCCCTCACGTCACGGTGGTGCACAATGCGCCCATGGCTGACGAGATGTTTTCACGTCCATCGCCGCCGCTGCCGGGCGATGACTGTGCCCTGTTCCTCGATGTGGACGGCACCCTTGTGGAGTTCCGCGACGACCCCGCCGCGGTGCGGCTCCAGCCCGCGGTGCGCGAGGCGATCGGCCGGCTGGGTGATCGCCTGCACGGGGCCGTGGCATTGGTCAGCGGCCGCCCCCTGGCCCAGCTCGATGCGCTGTTCGCGCCGCTGCGGTTGCCGGCCGCCGGCCTGCATGGGCACCAGTTCCGCAGCAGTGCCGTGGCCGGTGCGGACATGCCGCCGGACACGTCGGCGATGCTGCACGACCTGCACCGGCGCGCCACCGAGCTGGCCGCCCACCACCCCGGCGTGCTGGTGGAGGACAAGGGCGTGAGCATGGCGCTGCACTGGCGCATGGCACCGGGGTCCGGGCCGGACGTGGTCGCCTTCGCGCAGGGCCAGATCGGAACCCTGCCCGGCTACCGCCTGCAGCCCGGCGACCACGTGGTGGAGTTCGTGCCCGCCGCCAGCGACAAGGGCCGCGCGGTGGAGCGCATGCTGCAGGAGCCGGCCTTCCGTGGCCGGGTACCGGTGTTCATCGGCGACGACCTGACCGACGAGTTCGGCTTCGCCGCGGCGAACAATGCCGGCGGGTGGAGCATCCTGGTGGGCGAGCGCGCAAGCAGCGTCGCCACCCATGCCCTGCCCGACACGCATGCCGTGCACGCGTGGCTCATCGCCAGTGCGGCACAAAGGGAGGATCACCTCCGGTAGCGCGATCGCGCCCGGGGCAACACGGGAAACCCAATGGAAGACGTCAACGTACACGACGCCAGCCTCGAGCTGGGCGTCATCGGCAACAGCAGCTTCGGTGCCCTGGTGGACCGGCGCGGGCGGGTGGTGTGGAGCTGCCTGCCGGCCTTCGACGGCGACCCGGCGTTCTGCGCGCTGCTGTCGCCGCGTGAGCAGGAAGGCGGTGATTTCTCCATCGAACTCGAGGATTTCGAGCGCTCCGAGCAGCGCTACGACCACAACACCGCCATCCTGCGCACCGTCCTGCACGACCGCCATGGCAGTTCGCTGGAGATCGTCGACTTCGCGCCGCGCTGGCACCAGAACGGTCGCTTCTACCGCCCGGTGTCGATCATCCGCCGCATCACCCCGCTGTCCGGCACGCCGCGCATCCGGGTACGGGTAAGGCCCCTGGCCGACTGGGGCGCGCGGGTTCCCGAGTCGACCTGGGGCAGCAACCACATGCGCTGGCTGCTGCCGCATTTCACCCTGCGCCTGAGCACCGACGTGCCGGTGCGTTTCGTCCGTGACGGCCTGCCCTTCGTGCTCAGCCACCGCATGCACCTGGTGCTGGGCCCGGACGAGCCGATGGGCCGCTCGCTCACCGGCTACGTCGAGGAGGCGCTCACCCGGACCCGCGACTACTGGCGCGAATGGGTGCGCTACCTGTCCATCCCGCTGGAGTGGCAGGAGGCGGTGATCCGCAGCGCGATCACGCTGAAGCTGTGCCAGTACGAGGACAGCGGCGCGATCATCGCCGCGATGACCACCTCCATCCCCGAGGCGCCCGGCAGCTCGCGCAACTGGGACTACCGCTACTGCTGGCTGCGCGATGCGGCCTTCGTGGTGCGCGCGCTCAACCGGCTGGGCGCGACCCGCAGCATGGAGGAGTTCCTGCGCTACATCTTCAACATCGCCAGCCACGACGGCAGCCTGCAGCCGCTGTACGGGATCGGCTTCGAGGAGAAGCTCGACGAGGACGAGGTGCCCTCGCTCGCCGGCTACCGCGGGATGGGCCCGGTGCGCCGCGGCAACCTGGCGTGGATCCAGAAGCAGCACGATGTCGACGGCAGCGTGGTGCTGGCCTCGACCCAGCTGTTCTTCGACCAGCGCCTGGCCGACCCGGGCGATGCCCATACGTTCCAGCGGCTTGAGCCGCTGGGCGAGCGCGCGTTCGCGCTGTATGACGTGCCGGACGCCGGACTGTGGGAATTCCGTGGCCGCGCCGAAGTGCACACCTATACCGCCGCCATGTGCTGGGCCGCCTGCGACCGCCTTGCCAAGATCGCCGCCGAGCTGGGGCTCGACGAGCGCGAGGCCTACTGGCGGCTGCGCGCCAACACCATCCGCGCCGCCACCCTGGAGCGCGCCTGGCGCCCCGACGCCAACCATTTCAGCGCCTCCTTCCAGAGCGACTACCTGGACGCCTCGCTGCTGCTGCTGGCCGACATCGGCTTCGTCCAGGCCGACGATCCGCGCTATGTGGCCACGGTCGAGGCGATCGGCCGCGAGCTGCGCCATGGCGACGGGGTGTTCCGCTACGTGGCCCCGGATGATTTCGGCGCGCCGGAGACCAGCTTCACCATCTGCACCTTCTGGTACATCGATGCACTGGCCTCGATCGGGCGCATGGACGAGGCGCGCGAGCTGTTCGAGCGGGTGCTGGCGCACCGCAACCACCTGGGCCTGCTGTCGGAGGACATGGCCTTCGACAGCGGCGAAGGTTGGGGCAACTTCCCGCAGACCTACTCCCACGTGGGCCTGATCATCGCCGCGATGCGGCTGTCGCGTTCCTGGCAGGAGGCCTCATGAGCCGGCTGGTGGTGGTATCCAACCGCGTCGCCATCCCCGGCGAGAACCGCGCCGGCGGGCTGGCGGTGGCGCTGCTGGCGGCGCTGGGCGAACGTGGCGGCGTCTGGTTCGGCTGGAGCGGCAAGACCGTCCGGGGCAACAGCGGCGAGGTGCACGAGCAGGAGGCCGACGGCATCCGCTACGTCACCGTCGACCTCAACCGCCCGGACCTGGACGCCTACTACAACGGTTTCGCCAACCGCACCCTGTGGCCGCTGCTGCACTTCCGCCTGGACCTGGTCGACTACGACCGCGCCACCCGCGAGGGCTACCGCCGGGTCAACGCGCTGTTCGCCGACCGGCTGGCGCCGATGCTGCGCGACGACGACACGGTCTGGATCCACGACTACCACCTGATCCCGCTGGCGGCGCTGCTGCGCGAGCGGGGGGTTGGCTGCAAGATCGGCTTCTACCTGCATGTCCCGGTGCCGTCGGCCGACCTGATCATGGCCGTGCCCGACCACCAGCGCCTGTTCTCGGCGCTGTATGCGTACGACCTGCTCGGCTTCCAGACCCAGCGCGACAACGACCGCTTCCAGTCCTACGTGCGGCTCTACGGTGGCGGCAAGATCGTGTCCCCGGGGCTGCTGGAGGCGCCCGGTGGCCGCCGTTTCCGCACCGGGACCTTCCCGATCAGCATCGATACCCCGGAGATCGCGCGCCAGGCGGCCGCCGCGTCGGGCAAGGCGGCGGTGCGCAGCCTGCGGACCAGCCTGGAGGACCGCCTGCTGGCGATCGGCGTGGACCGGCTGGACTATTCCAAGGGCCTGCCGGAGCGCTTCCATGGTTTCGAGCGCTACCTGCAGCGCCATCCGGACCAGAAGGGCAGCCTCACCTACCTGCAGATCGCGCCGCTTTCGCGCGCGGACGTCAACGAGTACAAGGTGCTGCGCGGCCAGCTCGAGCAGATCGCCGGGCACATCAACGGCGGCCACGCCGCACCCAACTGGACGCCGCTGCGCTACGTCAACCGCAACTTCCCGCATGCCACCCTCACCGGGTTCTACCGGATCGCGCGGCTGGGCCTGGTCACCCCCCTGCGGGACGGCATGAACCTGGTGGCCAAGGAGTACGTGGCCTCGCAGGATCCGGAGAATCCCGGCGTGCTGGTGCTGTCGCTGCTGGCAGGCGCCGCGCAGGAGCTGCAGGAGGCGCTGCTGGTCAATCCGCACGACCTGGACGGCGTGGCCGACGCGATCGCCACCGCCGCGACGATGCCGCTGGCGCGGCGCAAGGAACGCTGGAACGCGATGATGCAGCACCTGCGGAAGCACGACATCCACGCGTGGCGCAAGGAGTACCTCCAGGCGCTGGAGTCCGGCTGACAGCGCAGGCTCAGCCGCGGCAAGGATGATGTCCTTCGCGCGTGTCACGCCGGATGCCCGGCAGGCACGCGCGATCTTCATTCCTGCACGAGGTCCCTACACATGCGCCAGCTGCCTGCCCTGTTCCTGCTTGCCCTCCTCCTGCCGACGGCCGCTGCGGCCCGGGAACTGGCGCAGACGCCCGGCGGCTGGACCGGTACCGGCGAGCTGGGCCTTGCCATGGCGCGCGGCAATACCCGCTCGGAGAGCCTCAACACCCGGCTGCGCTTTTCGCGCGAGGAGGCGCGCTGGAAGAACGGGTTCAACCTCTCGGCGCTGCGCTCGCGCGCGGAGGTCGACGGCGATTTCAACGGCGACGGGGTCGAGGAGAGCCGCTACGAGACCAGCGCCAACCGCTACGACCTCGGTGGTTCCACCGCCTACCGGTTCAACGCGCGCAACCACGTCTCGGCCAACGGCCGTTACGAGCGCGACGACTTTTCCTCCTACGACTACCAGGGCACGGTGGCGATCGGCTTCGGCAGCCGCTTCATCGACACCGACCGCACCAAGTTCAGCGGCGAGATCGGCCCCGGCTACCGCCGCGCGCGGACCTCGCAGGACGGCGAACTGCAGAGCAGCCTGATCGGCCGCGGCCTGCTGGACCTCCGGCACCAGCTCACCGACAACACCGAACTGTTCAACACGCTGCTGGTCGAGTCGGGCCAGGACAACACCTTCGCCCAGAATGATCTCGGCCTGTCGGTGGCGATGAACGAGCGCTTCGCGCTCAAGGCGGGACTGCAGGCGCGCCACAACACCGAGGTCGAGGACAGCACGACCCGGCGCACCGATACGCTGACCACGGTCAACCTCGTCTACACCTTCCGCTGAGCCGGTGGCCGCCTGCCGGACTCAGCCGGCCGGCAGCCCGCGGTAGACCAGCGTGGCCAGGCGCCCTGTGCGCTGGTCGCGCCGGTGCGAGTAGAAGCGGGAGGGGTCGGAGATGGTGCACAGCCCGCCGCCGTGGATCGCCGCAGGTTGCAGCCCGGCGGCCACCAGCCGCATCCGCGCCAGCGCATACAGGTCGACCTTCCAGTGACCCGGCCGGGTGGGCGCGAACGCCGACCCGGCCGCCGGGTCGGCGGAAGTGAATGCTTCCCGCACCTCCACCCCGATCTCGTACGCCTGGGGCCCGGCTGCCGGGCCCAGCCAGGCCTGCACGCGCGCCGGCGGTGCACGCATCGCCGAAACGGTGGTCTCCAGTACCCCGGCGGCCAGGCCGCGCCAGCCCGCATGGGCCACCCCGACCTCGCTGCCGTCCATCGCGGCCAGGACCACGGGAAGGCAGTCGGCGGTCAGCACCGCCAGCACCACGCCGGCGCCGGCACTGACCGCCGCGTCGGCTTCCGGCTCCTGCTCGGGCGGGCGTGCCGCGTGCAATGGCTGGTCCTGGCGCCGCACGCCGGTCCCGTGCACCTGGCGCAGCCAGTGCGGCGTCGACGGCAGGCCGGCCAGGCGGACCAGCGCGGCACGGTTGGCCGCGACCACGCCCGGCTCGTCGCCATTGCGCGCGCCCAGGTTGAAGTGGTCGAACGGTGCGGCCGAGCTGCCCGCCCCGTGGCGCAGGGTGGTGAAGGCGCGCACGCCCGGCGGCGGGGGCCAGGCAGCCGGCAGCAGTGCAGCCGCGGGCAGGTCGCGGGACGGGTCCATCTGGCCTCCTCGGTGGTCGACGCCAACGGCGGCTCAGCGTCGCTGGTTCTCTTCCCAGGCCCGGGTGTCCTCGCGCAGCGCGCGCAGCAGCCGGACCATGTCCGCCGGCAGCGGCGCGGAGACGCGCACCGGCTCGCCGCCGACCGGATGGGCGAATTCCAGGGTCTCGGCGTGCAGCGCCTGGCGGTTGAAACCGCGCAGCTGGCCGGCCAGGTCGTCGCTGGCGCCACGCGGCAGCTTGAGCGGGCCGCCGTACAGGGGATCGCCCACGATCGGATGGCGCAGGTGCTGCATGTGCACGCGGATCTGGTGGGTACGTCCGGTCTCCAGCCGGCATTCCAGCGCGGTGTGGGCGCGGAAGCGCTCGCGCAGGCGGAAATGGGTCACGGCCTCGCGTCCGTCCTCGCGCACGGCCATGCGCAGGCGGTCGCGCGGATGACGGTCGATCGCCGCATGGGCGGTGCCGCCGGAAACCAGCGCGCCCACCACCACCGCCAGGTACTGCCGGTGGACCTGGCGCGCGGCCAGCTGGGCCACCAGCCCGGTGTGGGCCTGCAGGGTGCGGGCCACCACCATGACGCCGCTGGTGTCCTTGTCCAGGCGGTGCACGATGCCGGCCCGCGGCAGCACGTTCAGTGCCGGGTCGCGGTGCAGCAGGGCGTTGACCAGGGTGCCGCTGTGGTTGCCGGCGCCGGGGTGGACCACCAGTCCTGCCGGCTTGTCCAGCACGAACACGTGCGCATCCTCATAAAGGATGTCCAACGGGATGTCCTCGGCGAGCGCCTCGGTCTGGACCTCGGCCACCGCGGCCAGGGCAACGCTCTCGCCGCCCCGGACCGGGTCGCGCGGGCGCGCCGGCTGGCCGTCCAGCAGGACATCGCCGGACTTGATCCAGGCGGCGAGCCGGGAGCGGGAATACTCGGGGAACAGCTCGGCCAGGACCGCGTCGAAGCGGCGGCCGGCGGCCTCGTCGGGGACGATGGCCTGGCGGGGGGAGTCTGGAATGTGGGACATCGGGCGCTTCAGGTGGGGGTCCGGGCGGGCGAAGTCAGTCGCCGGACAGGCCACTAGGCTATCATCGGCCCTTCCGATTTCCGCCGGCATGCCTTCCCCGATGGCCCAACGCCCCCGCTTCCTCCCCGCCGCCCCCCTGCGCCTGGTGGCCCTGCTCGTGCTCGTCGCCGTGTTCGCCACCGGCTGCGGCCGCAACAGCAAGAACAAGGACGCAGACGAAGGCCGGCCGGTCACCGAGCTTTACGAGAAGGGCCATGGCCACATGGAGCGTGGCAACTGGTCCGGTGCCGAGCAGGTGTTCAAGCGCCTGGTCGCGCAGTACCCGTACGGGCCGTACACCGAGCAGGCGCTGATGGAAACCGCCTACGCCCAGTACAAGGCCGGCAAGCACGATGACGCGGTGTCGACCATCGACCGCTTCATCCGCACCTACCCCACCCACCGCCACATCGCCTACTTTTACTACCTGCGCGGTCTGTCCAACTCCAACCGCGACGCCGTCTTCCTGCAGCGGGTCTGGTCGCTGGACGCCAGCCGCCGCGACCTGTCCTCGCCGCAGCAGGCCTACGAGGACTTCAACACCGTGGCCCAGCGCTATCCCAACAGCCGCTATGCCGACGACGCGCGCCAGCGCATGCGCGCCCTGCGCGACGTGTTCGCGCGGCACGAGATGGACACGGCGCTGTACTACATGCGCCGTGGCGCCTGGCTGTCGGCGGCCAGCCGCGCCCGGTACATCCTGGAAACCTATCCGCAGAGCGACTACCAGAACGATGCGGTGGCCGCGCTTGCCGAGTCCTACAGCCAGCTGGGCGAGAAGACCCTGGCCGACGACGCGTTGCGGGTCCTGCGGCTGAACGACCCCTCGCATCCGTACCTGAGCGGTGACTGGCCGGACTACCCGTGGGCGATCCGCAAGCTCAACCCCTTCGCCGGCGAGCGTTCGCCGACCACCGGCCAGCGCGACGCCGAGCGCCGCTGAGCCACGACGCGGCCGGGGCTGGATACCGACGAAAGGGGCGCCTCCAGGGAGGCGCCCCTTTTTTCATGCATCCGGCAGGGCCCCTGCGACATCCCCGCGTGGCGGGCTGCGCGGTGGCGGCTTGCGTGACGAACCGGGGACGGGGTCGCCCACGGCTCAGCCGCTGAAGCCGTTGCTCACCGGGTAGCGGCGTTCGCGGCCGAACGCGCGCCGCGAGACCTTGGGTCCCGGCGCCGCCTGCTGGCGCTTCCACTCGCTGGTGCGCACCAGCCGCAGCACCCGGTCGACCACGTCGGCCGCATACCCGGCGGCCACGATCTCCTCGCGCGACTGCTCGCGGTCGACGTAGCGGTAGAGGATGCCGTCCAGCACGTCATAGGGCGGCAGCGAGTCCTGGTCGGTCTGGTTATCGCGCAGTTCGGCCGACGGCGGACGGGTAATGACCGCCGGCGGGATCACCGGCGCCCCACCCACGGTGTTGCGCCACTTCGCCAGGCCGAACACCTCCGTCTTGTAGAGGTCCTTCAGCGGCGCATAGCCGCCGCACATGTCGCCATAGATGGTGGCGTAGCCCACCGCGTACTCGCTCTTGTTGCCGGTGGTCAGCAGCAGGCCGCCGAACTTGTTGGACAGCGCCATCATGATCGCGCCGCGGCTGCGTGACTGCAGGTTCTCCTCGGCGGTATCCGCCTCGCGGTCCTGGAACACCTGCTCCAGCGACTGCAGGAAGCCGGTGAATGCAGGTTCGATCGGGATCGTCTCCAGGCGCACGCCCAGCGCCTGGCACTGCTCGGCGGCCAGGTCGTTGGAGAGGCCGGCGGTGTAACGCGAAGGCAGCCGCACCGCGATGACGTTCTCCGGACCGAGGGCCTCGGCCGCCAGGGCCAGCACCAGGGCCGAGTCGATGCCACCGGACAGCCCGAGCCAGGCGCGGCTGAAGCCGTTCTTGCCGCAATAGTCGCGGATGCCGCGCACCACCGCCCGCCAGGCCAGCGCGTCCATGCTCTCGTCGCCGTCGTCGATCCACTGCACGGGGGTGAAGCGCCGGCTGGCGGTGTCGTAGTCCACCACCAGCCACTGGTCGGTGAAGGCGGCCGCGGCCGGATGCACGGCGCCGTCGCCATCGGCCACCACCGAGGCGCCATCGAAGACCAGCGCATCCTGGCCACCGACCACGTTGAGGTAGGCCACGGCGGCGCCGGATTCGCGCACGCGCTCGCTGATCACCGCATCGCGTGCGGCGTGCTTGCCGCGCTCGAACGGCGAGGCGTTGGGCACCAGCAGCAGCTGCGCGCCGGCACGCACCGTGTCTGCCACCGGCTCGGCGAACCAGAGGTCTTCGCAGATCACCAGGCCCACGGGCACGCCTTCGACCTCGAACACGCAGGGGCCGCCGTCCGGATCCCGCTCGAAGTAGCGACGCTCGTCGAACACCGCGTAGTTGGGCAGTTCGCGCTTGCGGTATGTCGCCTCGATGCGGCCGTTGCGCAGCACGCTGGCGGAGTTGTAAAGCACGCTGCCGGCCGATTCGGGCCAGCCGACCACCGCGG
>JBQGEI010000034.1:0-5312 GCA_052039535.1 Pseudoxanthomonas sp. | reverse complement strand
AGTGGCCGCAACCGGCCGTAGCTCAGCCACGGCAGGTCGAAGTTGAGGGCCGGCCAGTACAGCTGGGCGGCGATCAGCACGCCCACGGCCATGCCCACGATGCCCCAGACCACGGTCATTACCGCGAACTGGCGCACCACCTTGTCGTTGTATGTCCCCTGCACGCTTTGCATGCGGCCCGATCCTCAGTCTGAACGGGGATGATGATCCCCCGGTATGGCGGTCCGGGGCATTGATCGGAATCAAGGCCTGCCGGACGGCGTCGGGTTACCCATGGAAACTGGCCGTCGCCCTGCCCGCGACCGGCACAGCCGCCCGCCGGCCATCGGCCAGGCAGGTGGACCCTTGCCGCCAGCATAGGCGCCGGCGGCCAGCGCGCCCACTGGACCGATTGTCCCGCCCCGCGCCGCGCCGGCCCGTGCGCGCAGGCCGGGGCTGTATGGTGGCGGCCAGGCACGGAACGAGGATCAGGATGAGCATCTACGCCCTGGAAGCCGTTTTCGCCCCCCGCTCGGTGGCAGTGGTGGGAGCGAGCCCGCGCCCCGGCTCGGTCGGCCGGACCGTGGTCCACAACCTGCGCCAGGCCGGCTTCACCGGACCGGTGGGCCTGGTGAACCCGAAGTACCGGCAGATCGAGGGCGAGCCGGCATTCGGCTCGCTGGCGCAGCTGCCATTCGCGCCCGAGCTGGTGGTGATCACCACCCCGGCGTCCACCGTGCCCGGCGTCATCGCCCAGGCGGTGGCGGCGGGCGCGCGCGCGGCGATCGTGGTCACCGCGGGACTGGGCCAGGGTCCCGGTTCGCTGCTGGAGCACCTGCGCAACGAGGCCCGCCCGCACGGCCTGCGCATCATCGGGCCCAACTGCCTGGGGGTGATGGCCCCGCACGCGCACCTCAACGCCAGCTTCGCTGCGCGCGGCCCGCTGCCGGGCGACCAGGCCCTGGTCTCGCAGTCCGGCGCGGTCGCCGCCGGGCTGGTGGAATGGGGCGTGGCGCGCTCGATCGGGTTCTCCGCGGTGGTCTCGCTGGGCGACGCGGTGGACGTGGATTTCGGCGACCTGCTGGACTGGTTCGCGCGCGACCCCAGGACCCGCGCCATCCTGCTGTACATCGAATCCATCCGCGACGCGCGCAAGTTCATGTCCGCCGCACGTGCCGCCGCGCGCGCCAAGCCGGTGGTGGTGATCAAGTCCGGGCGGCACGAACCCGGCGCCCGTGCAGCGGCTACCCACACCGGCGCCCTGGCCGGCGCCGACGCGGTGTACGAGGCCGCGTTCCGGCGCGCCGGCCTGCTGCGCGTGCATGCGCTGGACGAGCTGTTCGCCGCGGCCAAGACCCTCGGGCACCTGCGCAGCGCGCCGGGGCGCCGCCTGGCGATCTTGACCAACGGCGGCGGCATCGGCGTGCTCGCGGTGGACCGGCTGGTGGACATGGGCGGCACCCTGGCCACGCTGGACCCCGCCACCGTGCGCCGGCTGGATGCGGCGCTGCCGCCGACCTGGTCAGGCGCCAACCCCGTGGATATCGTCGGTGACGCCGATGCGCAGCGCTATGCCACGGCGCTGGAGGCGCTGCTGGAGGATCCGGGCACCGACGCGGTGCTGGTGATGAACGTGCCCACCGCGCTGGCCTCCTCCAGCGAGGCGGCCGCGGCCGTGACCCGGGTGCTGGCCCGGCGCCCGCGCCCGGGGGCCGGCAAGCCGGTGCTCGGGGTCTGGCTGGGCCGCGAGCCCGAGGCCCTGGCCGCGCTGGAGAAGGCCGGGGTGCCCACCTACACCACCGAGGCCGGCGCGGTGCGCGGCTACACCTACCTGGTGCGCCACCGCGAGGCGCAGCAGGCGCTGATGGAGACCCCGCCCAGCCTGCCGGAGGATTTCGTGGTCGACACCGCGGCCGCCCAGGCGATCGCCGCCGCCGCGCTGGAGCAGGGCCGCGACTGGCTGGATCCGCTGGAGGTGGTCGCCCTGCTGGGCGCGTACGGCATCCCGGTCACCCCGGCCTGGCGGGCCGCCGACGCGGAGGCGGCGGTGGCCGCCGCCCGCCCGCTGCTGGCGGCCGGTGGCCTGGTGGCGCTGAAGATCCTCTCGCCGGACATCGTGCACAAGTCGGACGTGGACGGCGTGCGCCTGAACCTGTCCGGCGAGGCGGCGGTGCGCGAAGCGGCCGGCGCGATCCTGGCCCGCGCCCGCGAGCTGCGCCCGCAGGCGCGGATCGAGGGCGTGACGGTGCACCCGATGGTGGCCCGGTCCAAGGCCCGCGAGCTGATCGCCGGCCTGGCGCACGACCCGACCTTCGGCCCGGTGGTGGTGTTCGGCCGCGGCGGCACCGCGGTGGAGGTGATCGACGACAAGGCCCTGGCGCTGCCGCCACTGGACCTGCGCCTGGCCCACGACCTGATCTCGCGCACCCGCGTCAGCCGCATCCTCAAGGCCTACCGCGACGTGCCGGCGGCCGACGAGCGCGCGGTGGCGCTGGTGCTGGTCAAGCTCGCGCAGCTGGCGGCGGACGTGCCGCAGATCCGCGAGCTGGACATCAACCCGCTGCTGGCCGACCGCGACGGCGTGATCGCGGTGGACGCGCGGGTGGCGGTGGCCCCGCACCCGGGCCCCGCGCAGAAGGGCCCGTGGCACAGCAGTTTCGTGATCCGCCCCTACCCGAAGGAGTGGGAGCGGCAGGTGGAGCTGGCGCACGGCCGGCGCATGTTCGTGCGTCCGGTGCGGCCGGAGGACGAGGCCATGTTCCTGGCGTTCTTCGCCCGGGTCACCGACGAGGACCTGCGCCTGCGTTTCTTTTCGGCGGTGCGCCACTTCAGCCACGAGTTCATCGCCCGGCTCACCCAGCTCGACTACGCCCGCTCGATCGCGCTGGTGGCGATCGACCCGGACAGCGGCGACATGCTCGGCGCGGTGCGCCTGCTGGCCGACGCCAACTACGAGCGTGGCGAGTACGGCATCCTGGTGCGCTCGGACCTCAAGGGCTACGGCATCGGCTGGCAGCTGATGCGGATCATGATCGAGTGGGCCGGCAGCATCGGCCTGAAGGCGGTGGAAGGGCAGGTGCTGCGCGAGAACGTGACCATGCTGGCGATGTGCCAGCACCTGGGCTTCCGGATCACGCCCGACCGCGAGGACCCTACGGTGATGGACGTGGTGCTGGACGTGGCCGCGGGCACCGCTGCCGCCGACTGAGGCCGTATCGCGCGGCGTTCACGCCGGCTGCCTATCGTCCCTGCAGGACGAAGGAGGTGACAGGTGGACGAGGTCGATGTACTGGTGGTGGGCGGTGGCCCGGCGGGCCTGACCGCCGCCACCTACCTGGGACGGCTGCACCGCCGTTGCCTGGTGGTCGATGCCGGCGACAGCCGCGCGCGCTGGATCCCCGAGAGCAACAACTGCCCGGGCTTCCCGCAGGGCATCGCCGGCACCGAGCTGCTGAAGCGGCTGCGCGCGCAGGCCGAATCCTTCGCCGCGGTGATCGAGCACGGGATGGTGTCCTCGCTCGAGCGTGACGAGGACGGGGTGTTCGTCGCTGGCACGCCCGACGGTCGCCGCTGGCGCGCGCGCGCGGTGATCCTTGCCACCGGCCTCAGCGACCGCCTGCCGGAGCTGGCCGACGTGGAGCAGGCCGTGGCATGCGGCGCGCTGCGCCTGTGCCCGGTGTGCGACGCGTACGAGGCCAGCGACCAGTCCATCGGCATCTACGGCCCGTGGGAGACGATCCTCGACCACGTGCCGTTCTTGCGCGGCTACAGTTCGCGCCTGACCCTGCTACCCACCGACGCGGTGCCGGCCTCGCGGCCGCCCCGCCTTGACGTGGAGGTGCTGGCGGCCGGGGGCCGCCTGGTGTTCGTCGATGGCCGCTGCGGTTACGTGGTCGATGGCCACTGCCACACGTTCGACACGGTCTATCCGTTCCTTGGCTGCGAAACCAGCGCGCACCTGGCCAGGCAGGCCGGCGTGGAACTGTCGGACACCGGCGAGATCCCGGTGGACGCGCGCCAGCTCACTTCGGTACCCGGGCTCTATGCGGCCGGCGACGTGGTCAGCGGACTCAACCAGATCTCGGTGGCGGTCGGCCAGGCGGCGATCGCCGCGCTGGCCGTGCACAATCGCCTGCCGCCGCGGCCGCGCGAACTGCAGCAGCCACTGGACGCGGACGAACCCGCGGCGCAGGGCACCGCCTGAGCCGGCCCACCGGGGGCAGGTACGGCGGGGCCGGCCGGCGACAGGGGCGTCAGGCCTGCGGAACCCGGATGTGGCCTTCCATCAGCACCCGCGCGCTGCGGCTCATCACCGCGCGGGTGACCGTCCACCGGCCATCGACCCCGGCCACCGAGGCCCCCACCCGCAGCGTCCCCGACGGATGGCCGAAACGCACCGCCTCGCGCGAGCCGCCTCCGGCGGCCCGGTTGACCAGGGTGCCCGGCACCGCGGCGGCGGTGGCGATCGCCACCGAGGCGGTGCCCATCATCGCGTGGTGCAGCCTGCCCATCGACATCGCGCGCACGTTGAGGTCGATGTCGCCTGCAGCGACCTGCCGGCCGCTGCTGGAGAGGTAATCGCGCGGCGGCGCCACGAACGCGACCTTGGGCGTGTGCTGGCGCCTGGCCGCCTCCTCCGGCGCGGCGATCAGGCCCATGCGCAGGGCGCCGGCGACGCGGATCGCCTCCAGCTTCTGCAGAATCGCAGGGTCGCCGTTGATCGCCGGCTGCAGCTCGGTGCCGGAGAGGCCGATCGCATCGGCCTCCACGAAAACGGTCGGGATGCCGGCGGTGATCAGGGTCGCCTCCAGCGCGCCCACGCCGGGCACCTCGAGGGTATCGACCGGCCTGCCGGTGGGGAACATGCTGCCGCCGGCCTCGCCCTCGTCGGCCGGATCGATGAACTCGACCACCACCTCGGCGGCGGGGAAGGTCACGCCGTCCAGCTCGAAGTCGCCGGTTTCCCGCACCTGGCCGCCGCACACCGGCACGTGCACGACGATGGTCTTGCCGATGTTGGCCTGCCAGACCCGAACCTCCACCGTGCCTTCCTGCGGGATCCGCGCGGGGTCGATGAAGCCGTTGGCCACCGCGAACGGCCCGACCGCGGTGCTGAGGTTGCCGCAGTTGCCGGACCAGTCGACGAAATCCTCCTCGATGGCGACCTGGCCGTACAGGTAGTCCACGTCGTGTCCCGCCATGGTGGCCGGGCCGATGATCACGCACTTGCTGGTGCTGGAAGTCGCGCCGCCCATGCCATCGGTGTGCTTCCCATAGGGATCGGGCGAGCCGATCACCCGCTGCAGCAGGCGGTCGCGGGCAGGCCCGGGCAC
>JBQGEI010000033.1:0-7895 GCA_052039535.1 Pseudoxanthomonas sp. | reverse complement strand
TACTTCCCGGGTTTCGTCGTGCCGATGCTGCCGGAAACCCTGTCCAACGGGATCTGTTCGCTGAACCCGAAGGTCGACCGCATGTGCTTCGTCTGCGACATGCAGGTCGACCGCGAGGGCGAGGTGACTTCCTCGAAGTTCTACGAGGCGGTGATGAACTCGCACGCGCGCCTGACCTACACCCAGGTGTGGAAGGCGGTGGGCGAGGACGATGCCGAGGCGAAGGACCAGATCGGCGCGTTGATGCCGCAGGTCCAGCGGTTGCACCAGCTGTACCAGGTGCTGGCGGCCGCGCGTGCGCGCCGTGGCGCGATCGAGTTCGAGAGCAGCGACGTCCGCTTCGTGCTCGACAACCGCGGCGAGGTCACCCAGGCCGGCATGCTCCTGCGCAACGACGCGCACAAGCTGATCGAGGAGTGCATGATCGCGGCCAATGTCGAAGCCGCGCGGTACCTGCTGAGGACGCACGTCCCGGCGCCGTTCCGCATCCACGAAAAGCCGCCGGAGGCCAAGTACGCGGACCTGCTGGAGTTCCTCAAGGAGTTCAAGCTCAGCATGCCGGCCTGGAGCAAGGTGGTGCCGGGTGACTTCACCCGCCTGCTCAAGAAGGTCCGCGACCGCCCCGACGCCACCCTGCTGGAGTCGGTGCTGCTGCGCAGCCAGAGCCTGGCGATCTACTCGCCCGACAACGCCGGCCACTTCGGCCTGGCGCTGGAGGCCTACGCCCACTTCACCTCGCCGATCCGCCGCTACCCGGACCTGCTGGTGCACCGCGCGATCAAGCATGCCCTCATCCACGGCAGGCCCGAGGGCTACCGCTATTCGGCCCGCGACATGGCCGCCCTGGCCCTGCAGTGCTCCGAGCGCGAGCGCCGCGCCGACGAGGCCGAGCGCGAGGTCGACGAGCGCTACCGCGCGGCCTGGATGGAGAAGCATGTCGGCGGCCAGTTCGACGGCGTGGTCAGCGGCGTGACCAGCTTCGGCCTGTTCGTGGAGCTGGACCAGTCCAAGGTCAACGGCCTGGTCCACGTGACCCAGCTGCCGCACGACTATTACCAGTTCGATCCGGTGCGCAAGACGCTCAGCGGCGAGCGCCGCGGCCAGCAGTTCCGGCTCGGTGACCGGGTCCGGATCGTGGTGCTCAAGGCAAGCATGGAAGACCGCAAGATCGACTTCCGGCTGGTGCCGGATCCGGAGGCCGATACCGGCCTGCCGCCGCCGCCGCCGCGCGGGCAGCCGGCGAAGAATACCAAGCGCAAGTACTGAGAAACGGCGATGGACGAGGCTGCGATCCCGCGCGTTCTCACCGGCGGCTGCCAGTGCGGCGCGGTCCGCTTCCGCCTGGAAGGCACCCCGGGGGCGGCTTCGGTCTGCCACTGCCGGATGTGCCAGAAGGCCTTCGGCGGCTATTTCGCGCCGCTGGTGGACGTCGGCCCGGGGCGGCTGGAATGGACCCGTGGCGCGCCGGCCCGGTACCAGTCGTCCAATGTGGTGCGGCGGGGCTTCTGCGCCGCCTGCGGCACGCCGCTGACCTACGAGTCGCCCGACGGCGTGGCCCTGGCCCACGGTGCGTTCGACGCGCCGGCCGCGCTGCCGCCGTCGATCCAGTACGGGGTCGAGGGGAAGCTGCCGTTCGCCGACCACCTAGCCGCGCTGCCGGGGCGCGCGACGGACCAGGAACCGGGCTCGTACCTGGCGCGGGTGGTCTCGCGCCAGCATCCGGACCACGACACGGCGCAGTGGCCGCCGGGTGCATGACCCAGCCGCCGGAAATGCCCGGCGAATGCGATAATGCCGGCCTTCCTTAAGTGGCTGCGCCGTCGATGAGCAAGCAGAACCAGTGGGTGGTCGGGGTCAACGCCGTGGCTTCGGCCATCGAGAACGACGCCGCCCACGTGCGCGAGGTCCTGGTCGACTCCGGCGCCCGCAACCCCCGGCTGGTCGAGATCGAGGAGCAGGCCCGCCGCCTCGGCATCGAGGTACGCAAGGTCGCCACCCAGGCCCTGGACGGGATCGGGGGCAACCTCCGCCACCAGGGCGTGGCCGCCCGCTATGCCGCCGCCAGGACCTGGGACGAGGGCGAACTGGCCGGCCTGGTCGAGGCCGCCGCGGGCAGGGCGCTGCTGCTGGTGCTCGATGGCGTGCAGGACCCGCACAACCTCGGCGCCTGCCTGCGCAGCGCGCTGGCCGCCGGGGCCACCGCGGTGGTCATCCCCAAGGACAAGTCCGCACCGGTCAATGCCACGGTGCGCAAGACCTCCGCTGGCGCCGCCGACCGGCTGCCGGTGGTGGCCGTGACCAACCTCTCGCGCACCCTGCGCGAGCTGCAGAAACTCGGCGTATGGATCTACGGCCTGGCCGGCGAGGCGGATTCCAGCCTCTACGGCCTGGACCTCAAGGGCAACGTGGCCCTGGTCCTCGGGGGCGAGGCCGACGGCCTGCGCCGGCTCACCCGCGAAACCTGCGATGGCCTGGTGCGGATCCCGATGCCGGGAGACGTGGAGAGCCTGAACGTCTCGGTGGCCGCAGGCGTGTGCCTGTTCGAAGCGGTCCGCCAGCGCGCCTGAGCACACCGGGCCGGGAGCGGACACGCCGATGCTGCCACTTCCACCCTGGCGGACGGCCCTCCGCGCGCGCCCGGCGTGGCCCGCATGGATGCTGGTGTTGTGGCTGCTGCTGGGGCCGTCGCAGGCCCTGGCCCGCGCGACCGAGGTCGCCGCCAACCCCGGGCCGCCGCCGCTGCGGGACTACGCCATCGATGCGTGGAGCACCCGCAACGGCCTGCCGCACAACTCGGTGCGCGACATCGCCCAGACCCCCGAAGGCTACCTGTGGTTCGCCACCTGGGAAGGGGTGGTCCGCTACAGCGGGCTGGAATTCACCGCCTTTGACCGCGGCACCCGCCCGGGACTGCGCGACAACGGCATCGGCGCGTTGTACCTGGACCCGCGGCAGCGGCTCTGGCTGAGCGACTCGCGCGGCAATGTCGGGCACCTGGACGCCGGCGGGCAGTGGCGCTTCCTCGAGCGTCCGGCGCAATGGCCCCGCGCGCTGGTGCACGACATGGCCACCGACGGTGCCGGCCGGCTGTGGCTGCTGTTCGAGGGCCACGGCCTGGGCTGCGTGCATCCGGACGGGCGCCTGGAGTACTTCCCCCCGCCGGACGGCATCCCGCTGGCCGCGAGCTTCCCGCGCATGGCCATCGACGCGGCGGACCGCCTGTGGATCGGCACGGTCGACGGCCTGGTGATGCGCGCCCCCGGCGGTCAGTGGCGCCGCTACGGTCCGGCCGACGGCCTGCCGCCCGGGCTGGTGTGGCCGTACCTGGCGCCGGACGGCACGCTATGGCTGGCCGCCGGCGAGCGTGTGTTCCGGCGCATGGCCGACGGCCGCTTCGCCGCGGTGCATGCCCTGCCCGGTGCCGGCCAGTTCACCGCCATGCTCCAGGACCGGGAGGGCGACCTGTGGCTGGGCACCGAGAACCGGGGGCTGGCACGCATCGGGCGCACGCGTACCGAGTGGCTGGAGCCGGAGCGGCTGACGCGCGCCCGCATCGCCAGCCTGCTGGAGGATGCCGAGGGCGGGATCTGGATCGGCGCCAACGGCGGGCTGTTCCGCCTGCGCGAAACCCTGTTCACCAGCTGGACCCGGCGCGACGGCCTGGGCGGGGATTACGTGCGCGCGGTGCTGGAGGACGCCGGGCACGCGCTGTGGGTCGGCGGCGGAGGCGGTCTGGACCGGCTGGGCGACGACGGCCGCTTCCACGCGGTGCCCCTGGCTGGCGCCGGTGCCGAGGCGCCCTCGGTGCTGAGCCTGGCGCAGGCCGGCGATGGCGGGCTGTGGGTCGGCACCTACGCCGACGGCGTCTATCGCCTGGCCGATGGCGCGCATCGGCGGCATTACGGGCGCGACCAGGGCATGCCCGGCGGCCCGGTGCGCGCGATCGCGGTCGATGCCGGCGGGCGGGCGTGGATCGGCACCCGCCGTGGCCTGGTGGTCGCGGACGGGAAGGGCGTGCGCACGGCCAGCGTGCCGGGGCTGCCCCAGGGGCTGGTGACGGCCCTCGCGTGGATCGACGGGGAGCTGTGGATCGGCTCGGTCGAGGGCGCCAGCGTGCTGCGCCGCGATGGCCGGGTGGAAGCGCTGCCGCTGCAGGTCGCCGGCGGCGACCCGCGCAGCGTGTTCGGGTTCCACCCGCTGGACGGCGCGGTGTGGATCTCCAGCGACCGTGGCCTCTACCGCTGGCGCGGCGGGCGCCTGGCCCGGGTCGGGCTGGAGCAGGGCCTGCCGGTGGATGCGGTCTTCCACCTGCTGGCCGGACCGGCTGGCGACGCCTGGATCAGCAGCAACCGTGGCGTGCTGCGGGTGCCCGTGGCCGCGCTGGAGGCGGCCGCCGACGGCGACACCGCGCCCTTGCCGGTGCAGCGCTACACCGAGATCGACGGCCTGCCCAGTTCGCAGGGCAATGGCAGCTCCGGGCCTGCCGCCACGCTGCGCCACGATGGCAGCCTGTGGATCGCCACCGCCGCGGGCGTGGCCAGCGTCCAGCCCGAGCGGCTGGAGCGCCACGCCGACCGTCCGCCGCCGCCGCCGGTGATCGAGGCCGTGGCGGTGGACGGCAGCCCGCTGGACTGGCGCACCACCCCCACGCTGGCCGGTGGCACCCGCGTGGCAATCAGCTATGCGGGCCTGAGCTTCCTGCTGCCGGAGCGGATCCGGTACCGCACCCGCCTGGCCGGGCTGGACCTGGACTGGATCGAGCGCGGCACCCGCCGCGGGGTCGAGTTCATCGGCCTGCCCCCGGGACGCTACACCCTGGAGGTCCAGGCGGCGCACCCGGGCGGGGCGTGGAGCCCGGAGCCGGCGCGCTGGTCGTTCACGGTGCGGCCGCTGTGGTGGCAGCGCGCCGACGTGCGGGTGGCAGGGGTACTGGCGGCCGGGCTGCTGCTGTTCGGCCTGTACCGGCTGCGGGTGCGCAGCTACCTCGCCCGCAACCGCCGCCTGGCCCAGCTGGTGGACCTGCGTACCGCCGACCTGCGCGCGCGCGCGCAGCAGCTCATGGAGGCGGACCGCGAACGCGTCGCCCTGGTCGACCAGCTGCGCGAGCAGGCCGACGCCTGGGAGCGCCAGGCACGCGAGGATGCGCTGACCGGCCTGCCCAACCGGCGCCAGTTCGAGGAAGCGCTGGCGCGCGACTTCGCCCTGGCGCGGCGCGGCGCCCATCCGCTGTGCCTGGCACTGCTGGACATCGACCACTTCAAGCGGATCAACGACAGCTGGTCGCACAGCGTGGGCGACCAGGTGCTGCGCGAGGTGGGCGCGGTGCTGGAGGGGGAGCGCCGCAGCTCGGACCTGGTGGCGCGCCTGGGCGGCGAGGAATTCGCCCTGCTGATGCCCGACACCCTGCTGGAGGAGGCGCAGCTGGTATGCGAGCGGCTGCAGGCCGCCTTCCACGCGCGCTCCCGCTGGGCGGGGCTGGAGACGCTGCAGGTCACCTTCAGCATCGGCGTGGTGGCGCTGCGCCGGGAGGACACCGGCGAAGACCTCTACCGGCGCGCCGACGCGGCGCTGTACCAGGCCAAGCACGACGGCCGCGACCGCCTGCAGGTCGGCTGAGACGCGGAGCTGCCGCTCAGCCCGGCAGCGGCGAGGGCCAGGCGTTGGCGATGCGGCAGAACAGCCGGGCGGTCTGCTCGGCGTCGTACACCGCCGAGTGCGCCTCCTCGGCGTTCCACTCGAACCCGGCCGCCTGCATCGCCCGCGCCAGCACGGTCTGGCCGTAGGCCACCCCGGCCAGGGTCACGGTGTCGAACACGCTGAAGGGGTGGAACGGGTTGCGCTTGTGGCCGCTGCGGGCCACCGCGGCGTTGATGAAGTTCAGGTCGAAATGGGCGTTGTGGCCGACCAGGATCGCCCGCTGGCAGCCATGCCGCCTGACCGCCGCGCGCACCTGGTTGAACACGTGGCCCAGCGCATCGCGCTCGGGCCTGGCGAGGCGGAACGGGTGGTCCAGGTCGATGCCGGTGACTTCCAGCGACTTGGGGTCGATCTCGGTCCCGGGGGCGGGGATGAAGTGCGCGCAGGCGGTCTGGCCCGGCACGAACAGGCCCTGCTCGTCCAGCTCGATCGGCACGGCGGCCATCTCCAGCAGGGCATGGCGGTTCCAGTCGAAGCCGCCGGTCTCCACGTCCACCACCACCGGCAGGAAGCCGCGGAACCGGCGCGCCATCGCGCCCGGCGCCGCCGCCGGGGTGTCATCCGCCGCCAGGGCGTCCATCTCGCTGTCAGTCATGCGCGCAAGGGTACTTCAGCGCAGGGCCGCGCGGGTCGGCCGGGGTTGGGGCGTTGGCGCGCGGTGACGGCCCCCGCCGGCGGGGGAGGGCGCCGGGCCGGGTGGCGACTGCGGCGGCCAGGGCCGTCCGGCGCCGTTCAGGGGGCGATGGCGCTGCTGGTGTCGTCGCGCTTGTCACGCGGCGCAGGCGGCAGTTCGCCGTGCAGCAGGAACCAGACGTTCTCGGCGATGTTGGTGGCGTGGTCGCCGATCCGCTCCAGGTTCTTGGCCATGAACAGCAGGTGCGTGCAGGGGGTGATGTTGCGCGGGTCTTCCATCATGTAGGTCAGCAGCTCGCGGAACAGCGCGGTGTACTGCTGGTCCAGGCGGGCATCGTTGTCCCGCACCTGCAGCGCCAGCTCGCCGTCGCCGTCGCGGTAGGCGCGCAGCGCCTGGCGGACCTGGCCGGCGGCCAGCATGCCCAGCGCCCGCAGCCCGGAGGTGTGCGGCAGCGGCGGGGCGGCGTTGAGCGCGATCGAGCGCTTGGCCATGTTGGCCGCGTAGTCGCCGATGCGCTCGATGTCGGCCGGGATGCGCAGGCCGGCCAGGATCTCGCGCAGGTCGCGGGCCATCGGCCCCCGCAGCGCGAGCAGCATCACCTCATGGCTGATCCGGCGCTCGGCCTCGTCGATGGCCTGGTCGTTGGCCACGATCCGCTGGGCGGCGCTGTCGTCGCGCCGCTCGACCACGTCCAGCGCGGCCTCCAGCTGCGCGGCGGCGGTGTGGCCCATCTCCACGATCTGCTCGACCAGGTGGCGCTGCTCCTCGTCGTAGCTCCTGACGATGTGTCCGTTGGGCATGGGAACTCCGGTAAACGTAAGGGGGCGTGGCCCGGCGTCGAGCCGGGGCGGCGGTGCCGGCTCAGCCGAACCTGCCGGTGATGTAGTCCTCGGTCTGCTGCTTCGAGGGACTGGAGAAGATCGTCTCGGTGCGGTCGTGTTCCACCAGGTCGCCCAGGTACATGAAGGCGGTGTAGTCGGATACGCGCGCGGCCTGCTGCATGTTGTGGGTGACGATGACGATCGTGTAGTCGCGCTTGAGCTCCTCCACCAGCTGCTCGATGCGGCTGGTGGAGATCGGGTCCAGGGCGGAGGTCGGCTCGTCCAGCAGCAGCACGTCCGGGCGCAGGGCCACCGCGCGGGCGATGCACAGGCGCTGCTGCTGGCCGCCGGACAGGCCCAGGGCCGACTGTCCGAGCTTGTCCTTGACCTCCTCCCACAGCGCAGCCTGACGCAGCGCCTGCTCGACCCGGCCGGCCAGCTCGCCCTTGGGCAGCTTCTCGTGGTGGCGGATGCCGTAGGCCACGTTCTCGAAGATCGTCATCGGGAACGGCACCGGCTTCTGGAACACCATGCCCACGCGCGAGCGCAGCCGGTTCATCGGGTACTTCGGCGAGAGGATGTTCTCGCCGTCCAGCAGCACCTCGCCGCGTGCCTCCAGCTTCGGATACAGCGCATAGATGCGGTTGAACACCCGCAGCAGGGTGGACTTGCCGCAGCCGGAGGGGCCGATCAGCGCGGTGACGCGCTTCTCCGGGATCTCCAGGTCGATGCCCTTCAGCGCA
>JBQGEI010000032.1:0-6016 GCA_052039535.1 Pseudoxanthomonas sp. | reverse complement strand
AGCGCGCGGGCGGCCGGCGCGGCCGCACCGGCGTGCGCCTGCGGCCCCGGCGTGGCGGTGGCGGTGGCGGTGGCGGCAAGCCCCAGGGCGGCGAGCAGGCACAGGGTCAGGCGGGGTGCGTCCATGTCGGAACCTTCGCGGTGGGCGTGTGGACGCCGAAGCTAACCCGCCGCGACGCCCGGCCGCGTCAACGGGCCCGCCCACCGGCGGAACGGTGGGTTCCCGCACGCGCCCGGCTTCAGCCCGCGCCGCCGTCTTCGTCGGACACGACCCGGCCGTCGACCAGGGTGATGGTGCGGTCGCAGGTCTCGGCCAGGCGCGGGTCGTGCGTGACCACCAGCACCGCGCAGCCGTACTGCTCGTTGAAGCGGCGCAGCAGCCGGAACACCTCGGCGGCGGTTCTGGTATCCAGGTTGCCGGTCGGCTCGTCGGCCAGCAGCAGGGCCGGACGGGTGACCAGACCGCGTGCGATCGCCACGCGCTGCTGCTGCCCGCCGGAAAGCTGGTCCGGCAGGCGGTCGGCGAACTTCTCCAGGCCCACATCGGCCAGCAGCCCGCGGGCCATGTCCACGCTCTCGCGATCCGGCTTGCCATGCGCCACCATCAGCGGCATCAGCACGTTCTCCAGCGCGGTGAACGCGCCGATCAGGTGGTGGAACTGGAACACGAAGCCGATCCGGCGCCCGCGCAGCGCGGTGCGCGCCTCGTCGTCCATCTCCCGGGTGGGCTCGCCGGCAAGGTAGAGCTCGCCGTCGGTGGGCGAGTCCAGCAGCCCGATGAGGTTGAGCAGGGTGCTCTTGCCCGACCCGGACGGCCCGACCAGCGCGGCGAAGTCGGCGCTGTCCAGTCGCAGGTCGATGCCGTGCAGCACCTCGACCTCGTTGGGCCTGCCGAGGTTGTAGGACTTGCGCAGCTGCTCCAGGCGCAGGACTTCGCGGGGCTCAGGCATGCCGGATCGCCTCCACCGGATCCAGCCGCGACGCCCGCCAGGCCGGCACCAGCGCCGCGCCCATGCCGGCCAGGGTCGCAAGGGCCATGGCCGCCGGCACCAGCGACGGCGGCAACGTGATGGTGAACAGCTTCGGCCCGAAGGTATTGAATGCGGCCGCCAGCGCCCAGCCGGCCAGTGCCCCGGCCGCCGAGCCCAGCAGGCCCAGCACCGCGCCCTGTACCAGGAACACCTGCAGCATCTGCCGCCGGCGCGTGCCCATGGCCCGGAGGATGCCGATCTCACGGGTGCGCTGGGCCACGCTCACCGCCAGCACGCTGGCGATGCCCAGGGCCACCGAGATGGCCACGAAGAAACTGATCATGTTCGTGGACATGCTCTGCGAGGTCAGTGCGTTCATCAGCTGGGCGTTGCTCTCCATCCAGCTTTCGGCCTTCAGGCCGGTCAGGCCGCGGATGCGCGCGGCGGCCTGGTCAGCGGCGAACACGTCCCCGACGGTCACGTCGATGACGGTCACGCCGCCGGGCAGGGCGAGCAGGGACTGCGCCTGCTTCAGGTCGAGGTAGACGTAACGGGCGTCCAGCTCGCGCACGCCCAACTCGAAGATGCCGGCCACGTTGATCACCGCCTCGCGCCCGCCACCGGCATCCAGGCGCAGCTTGCCCCCGGTGCGCAGGCCCAGGTCCTCGGCCAGCTGGCGCCCGATCACGCCATTGCCGGAACCGACCTCGAGCCGTCCGTCGACCATGTTCTCCTGCAGCGGGATCACGCGCTCGTAGCGCGCCAGGTCGATGCCCACCAGCGCCACCGATTCGGCGGCCTCGCCGCGCCGGCCGAACGCCGGGCCCGACACCACCGGCGATACCGCGGTCACCCCGGGCAGCGTCCCGATCACGTCGCGCACCTGCAGCCAGTTGTCGATCGGCCGCAGCGACTGCGGACGCGGATCCTCGAGCACCAGCTGCAGTGCGCCGGCCGGTGCCGGAGCGATGCGGTTGACCTCGCGCGGGGCCTCCACCCGCACGTGCGCCTGGGTCCCGAGCGTGCGTTCCACCAGGTTCTGCTGCAGCCCGGAGATCAGCGCGGTCACGAACACGATCACCGATACGCCCACGGCGATGCCGAACAGGATCAGCAGTGACTGCGCCCGGCCCTGGCGCAGGAAGCGCATGGCGATGGTGGCCTCGATCCACATGGATCAGCGTGCGTCGGCAGCGGCCGGCGCAGGCGCCGCGTCGCCCGTACCCGCCTCCCCGTCGGCCGGAGGCACGGGGGCGTCGGCCGCCTGCACCGCCGGCACGGCCTGGCGCCGCAGGCGCACGCGATCGCCATCGCCAGGCAGCTCCGACGTGTCCAGGGCGCCCGCCGCCAGTACCTCGTCGCCTTCCGCCAGCCCCTGGCTGACCTCGGTCATCGCCAGGCCGCGCAGGCCCAGCGTCACCGGCACCCGCCGTACCCGGCCGCCACTGACGCGCAGCACGGCGGCCTCGCGTGCACCGGGTTCGTCGTCCAGCAGGGCATCGTTCGGGACGACCAGCGCACGGTCGCGCTGGCCGGTGAGGATGGTCGCGGTGACGGTCATGTCCTGGCGGACGAAACCGGCCTGGGGATCGATCCGAAGGCGCACATCCACCGTACCGCGCGCCGGATCGATCGCAGGGGCGATGTGGTACACGGTGGCGCCGAACCGGCGCCCCGGCCAGGCGTCGGCCACGCAGGTCGCCGGCTGCCCCACCTCCAGCAGCGACAGGTTCTTCTCGTCCAGCGGCAGCAGGATCTCGCCCGGCGCGTCGCGGGCGATCTCCAGCAGCACCTGGCCGGGGGAGACGATGTCGCCCGGCTCGACTAGGCGGACCAGCACCGTGCCGGCGACCGTGGAGCGGATGACCGCCCGCTCCAGCTCGGCTTCGGCCGCCCTCAGGCGCTCGACGGCCTGCGCCTCGCGTGCGCCGCCGGCGACCGCCTCGGCCGCCACGCGCGCCTGGTCGGCCGCCGCGCGCGCGGCGACCACGGCCTGCTGCGCCTGTTCCACGCTCTCGCGCGAGACCAGCCGGTCCGCGCCCAGCTCGCGCCGGCGCGTGGCCTCGCGCCGGGCCTGGGCCAGTTCGGCCTCGGCCTGGCGCAGGCGCGCCTGTGCGTCGGGGCGCTCGGACTGGCGCAGGGCCTCGAGCGCGGCGCGCGCCTCGTCGCGGCGGGCCTGCAGGTCGGCCGCGCGCAGCACCACCAGCACCTGGCCGGGCTCGACCCGGTCGCCCTCCATCACCTGCCGCTCGAGCACCAGCCCGGAGATCTCCGCGCCCACCTGCACCCGCGACAGCGCCGCGACCCGTCCGGTGGCGACCACGTTCTGCACCAGCGGCGCCGCCGCCACCTGATAGCCGGGCAGGGCAGGGCCGCGCCAGTGCGCCAGCGCCACCCCGCCCGCGGCCACGGCCACCCCGAGGACGGCTGCCATCAGCCATGTGCGCCGTGCGTGGGTCTGGGGCATGGGCGGGAGCCGGAAGAGGGGGCGTCATCTTGACCCGCCCCGCGTGAGCGGGACAACGACCCGGATGCGGCGATGCCGGCGACGGTGCGTCTCGCCTGCGCGGTTGCGGATTGCTAGGCTCGACGGCCCACGGGGAAGGAGCCTTGCATGCATCGGCGCGAATTCATCGGCGGCGCGCTCGCCGCGTCACTGCTGGCCCTGGGGCCGGCGCCATCGTCCCTGGCCGCAACCCCGCGGCCGCAGCGCGTGCTGCCCCCGGCCCTGCGGCCTGGGGACACCGTCGGTCTGGTCAGTCCGTCATCGGCCACCAGCGACAGCTTCAACCTGCAGCTGGCGGCCGAGGTGATGGAAGCGCTCGGGCTCAAGGTGCGCGCCGGCGCGCACTACGACCGGCAGCACGGCCATCTGGCCGGAACCGACGCCGAGCGGGCGGCCGACCTCAACGCGATGTTCGCCGACCGCGAGGTGCGCGCCGTGGTCTGCACCCGCGGCGGCTCCGGCGCGGCGCGCCTGCTGCCGCTGCTGGACTATGGACTGGTCCGCCGCAACCCGAAGATCCTGCTGGGCTACTCGGACATCACCGCGCTGCACTGCGCGATCCAGGCCCGCACGGGCCTGGTGACCTTCCATGGACCGATCGGCTCCGGCAGCTGGAACCGCTTCAACGTGGACCAGTTCCGGCGGCTGTTCTTCGAACGCGAGCTGATGGAATACCGCAATCCGGCCGCCGAGGAGGACGAGCTGGTGCCGCGTGCCAACCGGACCATCACCCTGCGTGGCGGCAAGGCCAGCGGCATTCTGCTGGGCGGCAACCTGTCGGTGCTGGTCGCGCTTGCCGGCTCGCCCTACCTGCCGGCGTTCGATGGCGCGATCCTGTTCCTGGAGGACGTCGGCGAGGCCCCGTACCGGGTCGACCGGATGCTGACCACGCTGAAGCTGGCCGGTGCGCTGGACCGGATCGCCGGCTTCATCTTCGGCCGCTGCACCGACTGCGACCCCGGTGACGGGTACGGCTCGCTGACCCTGGAGCAGATCCTCGACGACCACATCCGCCCCCTCGGCATCCCGGCCTACCGGGGCGCCCAGATCGGCCACATCCGCGAGCAGTTCATCGTGCCGGTCGGTGGCCAGGTGGAGATGGATGCGGACGCCGGCACGTTCCGCCTGCTGGAGCCGGTGCTGCGCGGCTGATCGGCCCGCCTCGCCCGGCACACACACCGGGCGTGTGCAGTGCCTGCGCGGCGCCGGGGGGATCGGGCTGCAGCGGCGCGATCGCGGCCGCCGGGCACACGGCCACCGCGCGGACCCGCACCGGACGGTCCATCGCCGCTGCCGCGACACGCCTGGCGCGACGCCTCCGCCGCCGCGATCCGGCCCGGTCCGGCAAGCGCGGTGCGGGCCGGACAGCCTGCGTCCCGTCGCTCCGGGGGGCTGCGCCTGCCGGGCCGCGGCAGGCGCCGGTGGACTTGACCTTCCCACGATGGGAAGGTCCACCATGTCGCCATGGATATCCGGAACATCGTCGCGCCACCCACTGCGGGCGGCGCTCCCGCCACCCTGCGCCTGCCCGTCGAAGGCATGAGCTGCGCCTCCTGCGCCGGACGGATCGAACGCGCCCTGGCGGTGCTGCCGGGCGTCGAGTCGGCCAGCGTCAACGTGGTCAGCGCCATCGCCGAAGTCCGTGGCGCCACGCTGCCGCCCGCGGCCCAGGTGATTGCCGCGGTGGAGAAGGCCGGCTACCGGGTGCCCGTTGGCGAGGTCGAACTGGCGATCGAAGGCATGCACTGCGCCTCGTGCGTGGGCCGGGTGGAACGCGCCCTGGCCGCGGTGCCGGGGGTGCTGGAAGCCTCGGTCAACCTGGCCACCGAACGGGCGCGGGTGCGTACCGCCGGCGCCGCCGATCCATCCGTGCTGGGCGAGGCGGTCCGCAAGGCCGGCTACCGGATCGCCGCGCCCGACACGCCCATCGCGACGGCCGGGCGTGCCAGGCCCGCCGGGACCGGCCAGGGCCAGGCGCCCGCCCCCTCGCCCGCCAGGCCGGGGCCGTCTGGCGAAGCCCGCCACCTGCTCATCGCCGCGGTACTGGCGGCGCCGCTGGTCCTGCCCATGGCCGGCATGCCCTTCGGCAGGCACTGGATGCTGCCGGGCTGGATCCAGCTGGTGCTGGCCACGCCGGTGCAGTTCTGGCTGGGCGCGAGGTTCTACCGCGCTGGCTGGGGGGCGCTGCGTGCCGGCACCGGCAACATGGACCTGCTGGTGGCACTGGGCACGACCACCGCCTATGGCCTGAGCCTGTTCCACCTGCTGCGCGAGGGCGCGCACGCGCCGCTGTACTTCGAGGCTTCGGCCGCGATCATCACCCTGGTCCTGCTGGGCAAGTTCCTCGAGGGCCGGGCCAAGCGCCAGACCACCGCCGCGATCCGCGCCCTGCAGGCGCTGCGCCCGGCCACGGCGCGCCTGCGCACCGCGCAGGGCGAATCCGAGGTGCCGGTGGACCAGGTGGAAGTGGACGACCTGGTCGTCGTGCGCCCGGGCGAACGTTTCCCGGTGGACGGGATCGTGCAGGAAGGGCGCACCGA
>JBQGEI010000031.1:0-5765 GCA_052039535.1 Pseudoxanthomonas sp. | reverse complement strand
CTCCCGGTACTTCACCCCGAGCACATTGGAGATCTCCAGCGCCGCATCGCGCGAGGTGTCGGGAATCGGGATGATGGTGTCGATGTCGTGGTCCGGGCGCAGGCGCAGGATCTTCTCGCCCAGCTTCTGGCCCATGCGCATGCGCGCCTTGTGCACCGAGACGTTGTCGATCATCGAGTCCGGGCGGGCGAAGTACACGTATTCGAAGATGCACGGCGCCTGCGGCTCGCCCTGGACGCACATTTCCGAAAGCACCTCGCCTTCGGGGGTGATCACCAGCGCCTCGCCGGGCTGCACGTCGCGCACCCGTGCGTAGCCCAGGATGTCCAGGACCGCCGACTCGGAGGCGACGATGTACTCGGCCGAGCCGGCCTCCTCGCGCCTGCCCAGCACCAGCGGGCGGATGCCGTGCGGGTCGCGGAAGGCGACCAGTCCCAGGCCCAGCACCACGCTGACCACCGCGTAGCCGCCCTTGACCCGGCGGTGCACGCCGGCGACCGCGCGCAGCGCGGCCTGCGGGGTGAGTTCGCGCTGGGTGTCCAGCTCGTGGGCGAACACGTTCAGCAGCACCTCGCTGTCCGAATCGGTGTTGATGTTGCGGCGGTCCTGGGCGAAGACCTGCTCGCGCAGGGCCTCGGTGTTGATCAGGTTGCCGTTGTGCGACAGCGCCAGGCCGTAGGGCGAATTGACGTAGAACGGCTGCGCCTCGTCCATGCCCTCCGAGCCGGCGGTCGGGTAACGGCAGTGGGCGATGCCCACCCGGCCCTGCAGCACGCTCATGGCCTTGGCGTTGAACACGTCGCGCACCAGGCCGTTGTCCTTGTGCACCCGCAGCCGGGTACCGTCGGCAGTAGCGATGCCCGCCGCGTCCTGGCCGCGGTGCTGGAGCACGGTAAGGGCGTCATACAACTGGCCCGCGACGTTCTCGTTGCCGACGATTCCGACGATGCCGCACATGATGGGGATCTCCGACGGCCTAGCGGCCGGGGTTGGGGCTGGAAGGAGGAGTGGCCTGGCCGTCGGACGGCGGCTCGGCCGGGTCCACGGGAACGGGCAGTGAGCCGGTGAGGGTTTCGACCGCGGCGCCCGCCTGGTGGAGGAGGCCATTATCGCCGCCGCTCCGCCCGTTGCCAAAGTCCAGTTCGCTGGCGGCCCAGGCCGGCAGCCAGCGGGAGAGCCACTGCGCGCCCGGGACCAGCACGGGCACCGCGCGCGACCTTGCCCACGCCGGGTCCTGCGGCAGCGAGCTGAAGGCCATCAGGAGCACCAGCACGCACGCCACCAGCGCGCCGCGCACAAGTCCCAGTGCCAGTCCCAGCGCCCGGTCCAGGCCCGAGAGGCCGATCGAATGCAGCAACTTGCGCATCACCCAGCCGACCAGGCTCACCGCCACCAGGACGCCGAAGAACGCCAGCGCATAGCCGGCCAGCAGCCCGGTGGCACCGGGCTGGCCGTCGCTGCTGAGTACCGAGGCGATGTGCCCACCGAACCGGAAGGCGCACCAGGAGGCGGCGATCCACGCGGCCAGCGAGGCGACCACGCCGATCAATCCGCGCATCAGCCCCAGCAGCGCCGAAGCGGCCACCACCAGCAGCAGGACCAGGTCGATCGCGTTCATTGCACGGCCTGCGGCAGCGCTGCGCCGCGGCGGGTCACGGGTGCGATACGACCATCCCGCCACCGAACCCGGCCAGGCGTCCACGCAGCTGTTCGGCCTCGGCCCGCGAAGCGACCGGCCCGACCCGCACGCGGCTCAGCGTGCCCTTGTCGGTACGCACCGGCTGCACGATCGCGCTGAAACCGGCTGCGCGCAGGCGGTCGCGCAGGGCACTGGCATCGGCCTCGCTGGAGAACGCGCCCATCTGCACCGCGAAGCCGACGCTGGCGGCCGCCGGCGTGGGCGCCGGCGCCGGCACGGCCACGGTGGCCGCAGGAGCCTGCGCCGCGGGAGCGGTCGCCGGGGCCGTGGCGGGCTTTACCGGCGTGGGTGCCGGCGTGGGTGCCGATGCGGACGCGGTGGGAGCCGGGCGCGGGGTCTCACGCGCCGGCAAGGCCTGGGAAGTGCCGGCGGCCGGGGAAGGTGTCGGGGCGGTCGCGACCGGCGCGGCCTGGGCCGCCGTTGCCGTGCGGTCGGCTGCCGTGGCAGCGGTCGCCGCCGGTGCCTCTCCCTGCCCGTCGCCCGTGGCGTCGAGCGCGATCACCTGGGCGTTGACGTCGTTGCGGACGCGCACCGCGCGCAGTCGCCCGGCCTCGGCCAGCGAACGGTCCGCGTAAGGCCCCACCCGCACCCGCCACGCTGCGCGGCCGTTGATCGTGTCCTGCTCGCTGAACCCTTCCAGGCCGGCCTGGCGCAGGCGGTCGATGACCGCGTCGGCGTCCCGGGCACTGGCATAGGCGCCGAAGCTGACGGCCCAGCGCCCGGCAGCGACAGCGGGATCGGCGGGCGCAGTGGCGGCATCGGCAGGAGCACCCGGCGCCACCGCCTGCGGGGCCGAAGCGGCGGTGGCCGGCGCGGTGCCGAGCAATGGCAGCTCACGGGTCTCGTATCCGCCGGACGGTGCATCCGGCACCCGAGTGGAGACGTCGGCAACGCCGCTGTCCGGGGCCGGCCCCTGGACCAGCATCGGCAGGAAGATGACCGCCAGGGCGATCAGCACGGCTGCGCCAATCAGGCGTTGTTTCAGCGGCGTATCCACGAGGAGCGGGGGCCTGGCGGGAAGACGCGGCAATTATAGGGGGCTGCCCGCCGCGCGGGCCGTCATCGCCCTGAACGCAGCGTCGCCAGTGCCGCGGCGGCGGTGTGGAACGAACCGGCCACCAGCACCCGGTCGCCAGGCGAGGCGCACGCCAGGGCATGGGCCAGTGCGGAGGCGACATCCGCGTGCCGGCTGCCGGTGGCGGCGGCGCTCCGGCCCAGGCGCGCCGCGAACGCGTCCACGTCCTGGCCGCGTGTGATCCCCGCCAGGCCGGCCAGGTGCCAACGGTCGATGCCCGGCTCCAGCGCCTGCACCATCTCGCCGGCGTCCTTGTCGGCCAGCACCGCCAGCACCATCGCCGTGCTGCCGGCGGGCGGCTGCGCCCGCACCCAGGCCGCCAGCTCGCGCGCGGCCTGCGGGTTGTGGGCCACGTCCACCACGACCTCCACGCCGTCGCGCTCGAAACACTCCAGCCGCCCCGGTGCCCGTGCCGCGGCCACGCCGGCGACGCACGCCTCGTCGGAGGGCGACTGCGGCAGCGCGCGCAGCGCGGCGATCGCGGCGGCGGCGTTGGCCCGCTGCACCGGCGCGGCCAGGGCCGGGTCGGGCAGCAGCAGTTCGGCGCCCACTTCGCGCCAGCACCAGTGGCCCGGCCCGGCCGGGTCGTGGAAGAAATCGCTGCCGGCTCGGATCGCGTTGGCGCCGATCGCGTAGGCATGCCGCAGCACGCTGGAGGGTGGATCGACCTCGCCCAGCACCAGCGGCTTCCAGGCCCGCGCGATGCCCGCCTTCTCATGGCCGATGGCTTCGCGGTCGCTGCCCAGCCAGTCGACGTGGTCCACGTCCACGGTGGTGATCACCGCCACGTCCGGGTCGACCAGGTTCACCGCGTCCAGGCGTCCGCCGAGCCCGACCTCCAGCACCGCCAGGTCCAGGCGCGCGTGCTGGAACAGCCACAGCGCCGCGAGGGTGCCGTACTCGAAGTAGGTCAGCGCGGTATCGCCCCGGGCCGCCTCGACCGCGGCGAAGGCGCCGGCCAGGTCCCCGTCGGACGCCTCGGCGCCGTCGATGCGCACGCGCTCGTTGTAGCGCAGCAGGTGCGGCGAGGTGTACGCGCCGACCTTCCAGCCCTCGGCCCGGGCGATGGCTTCGATGAAGGCCACGGTCGAGCCCTTGCCGTTGGTGCCGCCGACGGTGACCACCTGCCTGCCCGGGCGCTCCAGGCCCAGGCGCGCGGCGACCTCGCCCACCCGCTCCAGGCCCATTTCGATGGCGCGCGGATGGCGGGTTTCGATATAGGCCAGCCAGTCGGCCAGGGTGCGGGACGGGGTGCTCATGGGACTCAGGGTAATGGCGCCCGGCGGCCATGTCGCGCGTACGGGCAAGCCCGGCGCGGCCGTGCGGCGACAGGCCGCGGACGGACGATGGGATGGCCGGTGCCGGCCAGCGGACGCAGGAGCCGCCCCGCCCCGCGAGGAGCCAGGCGCCGGTGCACGCGCGTCGCCGCGTGCCGGGTTACAGCGCGCGGTGCTTGGCTTCGCCGAAGAACGGGGTGTGGTGGGCGCAGTCGTTCAGGCGCACCACCTCCAGGCTGTCCACGTCGGGGCCTTCGAGCAGGTTGAGCGTGGTCGGCGCCTGGCGGAAGGTCCACAGCTTGCTGATCGGCAGGCCGAGGATCTTGCACAGCAGCACCCGGTTGACCGCGTCGTGGGCCACCAGCAGGAGGGTGTCGTCCGGGCCCAGGCCTTCGGTGGCGCGGACCAGGCCGCGCCAGGAGCGGTCCAGCACCTGGCGCAGCGACTCGCCGCCGGGCATCAGCACGGTGTCCGGCTCCTCGCGCCAGGCGCGCAGGCGGGCCGGATCCTTCTCGTGGATCTCGCTGGCCAGCAGGCCCTCCCACTCGCCGTGGGCGATCTCCTGCACGTCCGCATCGATCTGCAGCATCCCGGCGCGCTCCTGGCCCAGCGCCAGCTCGGCGGTGCGGCGTGCACGCGACAGCGGCGACGCCACCGCACGGGTGATCGGGACCTCGCGCAGGCGTTCACCCAGCGCGGTGGCCTGGGCCTCGCCCACCGGCGAGAGCGGAATGTCGATCTGGCCCTGGTAACGGCCTTCGGCGTTCCACGGCGTCTCGCCGTGGCGTGCAAGCAGGATGCGCATGGAATCCCCTTTCGGAAAAACCGCCGCGCCTGGCAGGCGCGGCGGGGTGCGCATCATACCCGAGAGCCGGCCCCGGGGCCGGGACGGTTTCAGCGGTTAACGCCGAGCTCGCGCAGCAGCTGCGGGGCCGGGTAGACCTCCTGCATGATCCAGCGCATGTAGCGCTGGTCCACCGCGATCATGCGGGTCATCTTCGGGTCGAACACCCAGTTGGAGCTGACCGACTCCCAGTTGCCGTCGAAGGCCAGGCCGACCAGCTTGCCGCGGGCGTCCAGCACCGGCGAACCGGAGTTGCCGCCGGTGATGTCAAGGTCCGACAGGAAGTTCACCGGCACCGAGCCGACGCGCGGGTCTTCCAGGCCGCCGTAGCGCTTGGCCGCCACCGCGTCCAGCAGCGCCTGCGGCGAATCGAACGGATCGGCGCCGGTCTCCTTGGCGACCAGCCCTTCGAGCGTGGTGAACGGCGTATAGGCCACGCCGTCGCGCGGCTCGTAGCCGGTGACGTTGCCGAAGGTGATGCGCAGCGACAGGTTGGCGTCCGGATAGACCGCCCTGCCCTGGCTCTTCTTGTGGTCGGCCACCGCCTGCAGGTAGAGCGGGCGCGCGGCCAGGTTCTCGCCGGCGCGCGCCTTGCGCTCATCCTCCAGCTTCAGCAGGGTCGGCATCACCGCCACCGCGTACTGGATGGCTGGGTCGTTGCTGGACTCGAACGCGGCACGGTCGGCCGACAGCCACTTCAGGCGCTCGGCGGTGCTGCCCAGCCGGGTACCGGCCAGCCGGTCCAGCGCGCGCTCCACCGCGGCGGCGTCGTTGCCGCCCAGCCACTGGTCCACCGCGGCCACGCGCTGGCTGGCCGGCAGCTTGAGGTACTCGTTGAGCCAGTAGGCCTGCAGCTGGCGGTCCATGGCC
>JBQGEI010000030.1:0-1543 GCA_052039535.1 Pseudoxanthomonas sp. | reverse complement strand
CCGGGCAAGGAAACACGCGTACCAGGCATCGCCCGGCCGCCAGCCCGGCTGGGCGGCCAGCCCCTGTACGTAGCCACGCGGCATGCCTGCGTAGCGTTCGACCTCGGCGGCGAAGGTCTCCGGATACTGCGAGGCATAGCGGTCGATGTCGGCCAGGCGCGCATCGAGCCACGCATCGCCGGTGTCGTAGTGCGCGGGGTCATCGGCCTGCGCGGCAGAAGGCGCGGCCTGGGCGGCCGCGGGCGAGATCCACGCGCCGGGAAGCAGGCAGGCCAGCCCCCCCAGCAGTACGGCCAGGGCACGGTGGTGGATCGGGCGGCGCCGTGGCAGCGAGGGACAGTCTCGGTCCATGGCGCCATTGTGCCCCGGTCGCCGCCGGCCCCGCACGGGGCGCCGCCTCAGCCGTCGCGCATCCCGCTGGCGAGCAGGGCGATCGCCTCAGGCAGTTCGGCCGGGCTGGCGACGGTGCGCACGCGGGGATGCTCCTCGGCCAGGCCGTGCTCGGCTTCGTGGGCCCAGGTCAGCGCGTACGGGACATGGATGCCCCAGCCGCCCAGCCGGACCACCGGCTCGATATCCGAGCGCAGCGAGTTGCCGACCATCAGGAACTGCGCAGGCGCGATGTCGAACTCCTCCAGCACCCGGGCGTAGGTTGCCGGATCCTTCTCGGACACGATCTCGATGCGCGGGAACAGGTCGGCCAGGCCGGAGCGTGCGATCTTGTCCTCCTGGTGGAACAGGTCGCCCTTGGTGATCAGCACCACCGGCCAGCGCGAGGCGACCGCCTGCACCGCCTCGCGGATGCCGTCGAGCAGCTCGACCGGATGGTTCAGCGTCTCGCGGCCGATTTCCACCACCTGGCGGATGTCCGCGGCGGAGATGCGCGCATCGGTCAGCTCGATCGCCGCCTCGATCATCGACAGGGTCATGCCCTTGGCGCCGTAGCCGAACACCTTGAGGTTGCGCCGCTCCACCTCCAGCAGGTGGCGCAGCGTGCCCGCATCGTGCAGGTCGATGTACCGACCGATGATTTCCTCATACCGCTTCTCGGCGGCGCGGTAGTAGTCCTCGCTGCGCCAGAGGGTGTCGTCGCCGTCGAAGCCGACCAGACGGATATCGTGCATGGGGTGACCGGGCCAGGTGCCATCTGCGTGGCAGGGCCCGCAGGATACCAGCGCCCCCGGCCCGCCCGGCCCCGCCTCCGTCCGCCCCACGGAAAAGCGGGCCGGAGCCCGCTTTCCCGATTCGCGGCTTGGAGCGCGAAGGATTATTCCTGCGCCGCGCCCGACTGCTGGGCCTGGATGAAGCTGCGGTACTCGTCGGCGGTCAGTTCGCCGTTGCCGTCGGCGTCGGCAGTGGCGAATACGCCGCTCAGCGCCGCATGGGCCTGGGCTTCGGCGCGGCTGATGTTGCCGTTGCCGTCGGTGTCCAGGTCCGCCCATCCCTTGGCCTGGCCACTGGCCGCCGACTGCTGGCGCTGCTGTTCGGCTGCGCCGGTGGCCGGCACCGTGGATCCGGCCTGGGTCTGCATCTGCGTGGCCGG
>JBQGEI010000029.1:0-2823 GCA_052039535.1 Pseudoxanthomonas sp. | reverse complement strand
CCGTTCCAGTGGGGCTCCAAGCGCACCGGCCCGGACCTGGCCCGCGTCGGCGGCCGCTACTCCGACGAGTGGCAGCGCGTGCACCTGAACAACCCGCGCGACGTGGTGCCCGAATCGAACATGCCGGCCTTCCCGTGGCTGGCGAAGAACGAGGTGGACGGGCCCACCGTGGCCGCGCGCATGCGCGCGCTGCAGACCCTGGGCGACCCCTACACCGACGAGCAGATCGCGCAGGCCGCCGCCGACGTGGAAGGCAAGACCGAGCTCGATGCGGTCGTCGCCTACCTCCAGGGGCTCGGGCGGCACGCACCGAAGGGAGGCCAGCCGTGATTTCCGGGATCGTGACCGCAGTGCTGCTGGTGATGTTCATCGGCGGCTGGATCTGGGCCTGGAGCCCGGCGCGCAGGACCGAGTTCGACGACGCGGCGCGCATGCCGCTGGAAGAGGACCCGGACAACGGCAACATTGGGGAGAACCGCGCATGAGCATGGGATGGACGTGGTACATCATCGCCATCGTCGCGCTGAACATCGTCGGCTACGTCTGGCTGCTGTGGTGGACCGCGCGTCGCCGCCCGGGCGACCCGAAGCCCGAGGACACGCTGCACACCTGGGACGGCGACATCACCGAGTACAACAAGCCGCTGCCGCGCTGGTGGATCAACCTGTTCTACCTGACCATCGTGTTCGCCATCGGCTACATGTTCTGGTACGGCGGGCTGGGCAGCATCCCCGGCTACAGCGGCTGGAGCTCCAAGAAGGAGCACGCCGAGGAGAAGGCGGTGCAGGACGCGCGCCTGGAGCAGACCTTCAAGCCGTACGCCGGCAAGGGCATCGACCAGCTGTCGAAGGATCCGAAGGCCGTGGCCCTGGGCCGCTCGATCTTCAGCAACACCTGCGCCACCTGCCACGGCTCGGCCGGCCAGGGCGCGATCGGCTACCCGAACCTGACCGACGACATCTGGCACTGGGGCGGCGCCCCGGAGCAGGTGCTGACCACCATCCTCGACGGCCGCGAGGGCGTCATGCCCGGCTGGGGCCCGGTGCTCACCGGCATGGGTGGCCCCGAAGCGGTGGACTACACCATCGCCTACGTCCGCACCCTGTCCGACCCGGCCGGCATGCAGAACAACTTCATGGCCGCACAGGGCAAGAAGCTGTACGACGGCGTGTGCGTGGCCTGCCACGGCGTGGACGGCAAGGGCAACCAGGACATGGGCGCGCCCGACCTGACCGACGGCTACTGGCTGTATGGCAGCAGCCGCGAAAGCCTGCACAGGACCATCACCGACGGCCGGCACGGCAGCATGCCCGCGCACCGGGAACTGCTGGGCGAGACCCGCGCGCGCCTGGTCGGTGCCTACGTCTGGTCCCTGTCGCATAATCAGGCCCAATCCGGGGAACCGACGGGCCAACAGTGACCGACTTCAGCGAGCCACGCTTCGACCACCCCCCGCGCCCGCTCGCCCAGCGCGTGGGGGCGGTCGCCTGGCCCAGCTTCTTCGCAGCCGGCGTGGCGACGATGGTGTTCTTCGCCTTCGTCGACCCGCTGCTGCTGCGCGACCTCACCTTCCCCGGGCTGCCGCTCACCCGCGGCCTCGGCTACACCCTCGGGTTCTTCGTGTTCTGGATCGCGACCGCGTCCTCCAGCCTGTTCACCTGGATCCTGCTGCGCCCCGCCAGCCGTTTCAATCGCGCGCGGCCTCCCGAATAGCGCGCGACCAGCGCGCCGCCTGGGACAATCTGACGCTTTCGCGCGCGCGCAGGATGCGGATACTGGGACACGCGGTGGATTCCCCCGCACGCCACGCCGGTTGCACGGCCAAGCAGAAGCCATGACCGCCCATTACCGCACCGATACCCCCTTCCCGGCCGCTCCCCGCAGGCGGTGGCTGCCGTGAGCAAGCGCATTCCCCTGGACGTGGTCGACGACCAGGGCAACTCGTTCTACGTCAGCGAGCGCAAGGTCTATCCGCGCGACGTGTCCGGCCGCTTCAACCGCCTGCGCGTGGCCGCGGTGTGGTGGCTGCTGGGCATGTTCTACCTGTTCCCGTGGCTGAGCTGGGACGGCCGCCAGGCGGTGCTGTTCGACCTGCCGGCGCGCAAGTTCTACGTGTTCGGCCTGGCCTTCTGGCCGCAGGATTTCCTGTTCCTGGCCCTGCTGCTGATCATGGCGGCGATGGCGCTGTTCTTCTTCACCGCCCTGGCCGGGCGGCTGTGGTGTGGCTATGCCTGTCCGCAGACGGTGTGGACCGAGGTGTTCCTGTGGATGGAGCGCTGGACCGAGGGCGACCGCCACAAGCGGATGAAGCTCGACGCCGGCCCCTGGAACCGGGAGAAGATCCTGCGCAAGGGCGCCAAGCACTTGCTGTGGCTGGTGTTCGCGCTGTGGACCGGCTTCACCTTCGTCGGCTTCTTCACCCCGATCACCGACCTGGCCGCGCGCATCTGGCCGTTCGCCTGGGGCGGCTGGGAGACCTTCTGGGTGTTCTTCTACGCCCTGGCCACCTGGGGCAACGCCGGGTTCCAGCGCGAGCAGGTGAGCAACTACATTTGCCCGTACGCGCGCTACCAGAGCGCGTGTTTCGACCGCACCACCCTGCTGATCGCCACCGACCCTATGCGCGGCGCGCCGCGCGGCCCGCGCAAGCGCGGCCTGGGCAGCGTGCTGGAGCGCGCCCGTGGCCTGCTGGACGTGCGCACCGCCTATGACTACGTGTTCCGCGCCAGCGCCCACCCGACCGCGGCCGACAACCGCGCCCAGGCGCGCGGCACCATCACCCTGGGCGGCGCGCACGAGGTCGCCGAGCCGCTGCCGAAGTTC
>JBQGEI010000028.1:0-3731 GCA_052039535.1 Pseudoxanthomonas sp. | reverse complement strand
GGAGGCCGCCTGATGCCCGCCGTCGCCGCGATGCGTTCGCTGGGCCGCGCCGGCCTGTTCTCGCTGTCGGTGCTGCGCGCCTCGCTGCCGACCCGCGACTTCCTCGCCGAACTGGCGCGGGAGATCTACAAGATCGGCGGGCGCTCGCTGCCGATCATCGCCGTGGGCGGCGCGTTCGTGGGCCTGGTGCTGACCCTGCAGGGCTACCGCACGCTGACCACCTTCGGTGCCGCCGACGCGCTGTCGACCCTGCTGGGCCTGTCGCTGTACCGCGAACTGGGCCCGGTGCTGACCGCGCTGCTGTTCATCGGCCGCGCCGGCAGCTCGATCGCCGCCGAGCTGGGGCTGATGCGCGCCACCGACCAGATCAAGGCGCTGGAGCTGATGGCCATCGATCCGGTCGCCAAGGCGGTGGCGCCGCGGTTCTGGGCGGCGGTGCTGTGCGTCCCGCTGCTGACCGGCTTCTTCTGCTCGCTGGCGATCTCGGCCAGCTGGTTCGAGGCGGTCAAGGTGCTGGGCCTGGACAACGGCACCTTCTGGGCCGCGCTCCAGGGCAGCGTGGATTTCCGCGACGACTTCGGCGTGGCGCTGCTGAAGTCCGCCGTGTTCGGCGGCGTCAGCGCGCTGGTGGCGGCCTACGTGGGCTTCCACGCCGAACCGACCATCGAGGGCACCTCGGTGGCCACCACCCGCGCGGTGGTCAACGCCTCGCTGCTGGTGCTCATGCTGAACTTCGTCATGTCGGCGCTGCTGTTCCAGTGAGTGGCGCCCTCCGAACCCCCCGGGCCTGCGGGCCCGCCTCCCGTCTCCACAGGTAGCTCCCCATGGCAATCCGCGGTCCCAGGCTTGAATTCGCCGTCGGCGCATTCCTCATCCTCGCGCTGGCCTCGCTGCTGGTGCTGGCCTTCGCCTCGACCAACCGGCAGTTCGGGCTCGGCGGCGGCAGCTACGAGCTGACCGCCCGCTTCTCCAACCTCGGCCAGCTGCGGCTGCAGGCGCCGGTGAAGATCGGCGGCGTGGTGGTGGGGCGGGTGGACAAGGTCGACCTGGACCCGGTGCGGTTCGACTCGGTGGTCACCCTGGCCATCGACAACCGCTACAAGGACCTGCCCGGCGACACCTCCGCCGCGATCCTCACCAGCGGCCTGCTTGGCGAGAGCTTCATCGGCCTGCAGCCGGGCGGCGATCCCGAGCCGCTGCAGCCCGGCGACGAGATCGTGTTCACCCAGCCGGCCATCGACCTGATCCAGCTGGTCGGCAAGTACATGTTCGGTGGCGCAGGTGGCGGTGGGGCCGATCCGGCCGAACTGCTCTCCTCCCCCGCCTCCCAAGATCCGCCCCCCACGGAAACCAGCCCATGAAGCCCCTGATCCTGTCCCTCGCCCTGGCCCTGCCGCTGCTGGCGGCCGCCCCCTCCGACGCCCAGGCCCAGCAGGCCGCCGCCACCGCCGCCACCCCCGGCAAGCAGGTGGTGGACACCGGTACCCGCGTGCTGTCGACCCTGCAGCAGCGTCGCGCCGAGTTCCAGAAGAGCCCGGCGGCCCTGCGCGGGTTCATCGAAAGCGAGCTGCGCGCGAGCTTCGACCGCGAGTACGCCGCGCGCCTGGTGCTGGGCCCGCACGGCCGCGGCGCCAGCGACGCGGACGTGAGCCTGTTCGCCGACGCGATGACCGACAACCTGATGCAGCGCTACGGCGCGGCCCTGCTGGCCTTCGACGGCCGGCCGCGGATCCGGCTGAAGTCCGAGACCCCGCTGCCGAACAACCGCGGCATGCGCGTGTCCACCGAAATCCTGCGCGATGGCGGCGACCCGATCCCGGTCGACTACCTGCTGCGCAACAACGGCGGCTGGAAGATCTTCGACGTGATGGTCGAGGGCGTGTCCTACGTGCAGACCTTCCGCAGCCAGTTCGACGCCCCGCTGCGGCAGAAGTCGATCCCCCAGGTCGCCTCCGAGCTGCGCAGCGGCGCGCTGCGGCCTGCTGCCGATGCCCAGCGCTGACGCCGCGCGCGCGCGCCGACAGGGCGAGGCGCTGCACCTGGAAGGCCGCCTGGACCGGGCGGCGGCCATCGCCCTGTGGCCGTCCCTGGCGGGGCTGGTCGACGGTGCCCGCACCCTGGACCTGGCGGCGTTGAGCGGGCTGGACAGCGCCGGCCTGGCGCTGCTGGCCGAAACCGCCGCCCGCATGCGCCGCGGCGGCGCGGTGCAGGTCACCGGCTCGCCCGCGGGCCTGGCCGAACTGTGCGCCGCCTACCGCCTGGACCCCCGCCTCGACTACACCGGAGCCGCCCCATGAAGCCCGTCCCCGCCGGCAGCCTGCTGCTGGGCCTGCTGTTGCTGGCCGGCTGCGCCAGCACTTCCCCGTCCGCGCCCGGGGCGCCGGCGGCCGAAGCAGGCGTCGCCGTGGCCGGCAGCCCTGCCGACGCCACCGCCATGCCTGCCGCACCGCTGCTGATCGACGGGCGGGAGCTGCCCGCGCCGCCGCCGGTCACGGTGGCCGACGCGGCGCCGGCCACCGGCGAGAGGGCCGCCCCGGTCGATCCGGCGGCCGCACCGGATCCGGCGGTCGACCCCGGCCGCACCGACGCCGAGGACGACTTCGCCGCACTGTACGGCGCCCCGGCCGGCCCGTCCGACCCCGGTGCGCGCCCGGCCTACGACCCGTGGGAGCCGGCGAACCGCCGCGTGCATGCGTTCAACGTGGTGGTGGACCGCGCCATCGCCCGGCCGATCGCGCGGGCCTACGTGGCGGTGGTGCCGGAGCCGGTGCGCCTGGGCGTGGGCAACTTCTTCGACAACCTCGGCTCGCCGGTGACCTTCCTCAACCAGGTGCTGCAGGGCCGCCCGCGCGACGCGGTGCAGACCCTGGGGCGCTTCGTGGTCAACAGCACCCTGGGCATCGGCGGCCTGTTCGACCCGGCCAGCGACCTGAAGATGAAGCGCCGCAGCGAGGACTTCGGCCAGACCCTGGGCATCTGGGGCTGGCGCAACTCGCGCTACGTGGAGCTGCCGTTCTTCGGCCCGCGCACGGTACGCGACGTGTTCGGCCTGGCCGGCGACGCGCCGCTGTCCCCGACCCGCCAGGTCGAGCGCGACCGCCACCGCATCTTCCTGCAGGGCGCGCAGCTGGTGGACCGCCGCGCCGCGCTGCTGCCGATCGAGAGCATGCGCGAGAACGCGCCGGACGAGTACACGATGATCCGTGACGCGTGGCTGCAGCGCCGGCAGTTCCAGATCGAGAGCGACCGCCGGCGCGAGCCGGGGGACGACCTGCCGGACTACCTGCAGGGCCCGGACCCGGTGCCGGTCGACGCGATGCCGCTGCCCGGCGGCTGAGCGCCAACGCGGCCGAGGCTGCAATGCACAAGGGCCCGGGTGATCCCCGGGCCCTCGTCTTTTCCGGTGCGGCCACGCCGCCGGACTCAGGGCTCCTGCCCGTCCTCGCCCTCCAGCCCGGCCTCGGCCGCGTCCAGGCCCAGGTCGCCCAGCAGCGCCTGCGCCTGGTCCTGGCCCAGCGACTCGACCCCGCGCAGGCGGCGCTCGATGGTGCGGGTCTTGCGGCTGGCCTCGCCCAGGCTCTTGCCCACGGTGCCGATCTGCTTCTCGGCCCGCTCGAGGATGCCCGCGAACTTGCCGAATTCGCCCTTGACCGCGCCCAGCAGGCTCCACACCTCGCTGGAGCGCTTCTCGATGGCCAGGGTGCGGAAGCCCATCTGCAGGCTGTTGAGCA
>JBQGEI010000027.1:0-1504 GCA_052039535.1 Pseudoxanthomonas sp. | reverse complement strand
TCCAGGCGCGCGCCGAAGGTGTTCTCCACCGCCGGCTTGACCTCGGAGCTGACCAGCTTTTCCTTGGTCTGGCTGGAGAAGCTGGGGTCCGGCACCTTCACCGACAGCACCGCGATCATGCCTTCGCGCATGTCGTCGCCGGAGAAGCTGACCTTGGCCTGCTTGGCCAGCCCGTTCTGCTCGATGTAGTTGGTCAGGGTGCGGGTCAGGGCCGCCCGGAAGCCCGCCAGATGGGTGCCGCCATCCTTCTGCGGGATGTTGTTGGTGAAGCAGAACATCGTTTCCTGGTAGGCGTCGGTCCACTGCAGGGCCACTTCCACCACGATGCCGTTGTGCTCGCCGCTGACCGAGATCACGTGCGGGTGCAGGGGCGTCTTGAGCTGCGCCAGGTGCTCGACGAAGCTGCGGATGCCGCCTTCGTACTGGAATGTGTCCTGGCGGCCTTCGCCGCGCTCGTCGACCAGGGTGATCTTGACCCCGGAGTTGAGGAAAGACAGCTCACGCAGGCGCCGCGCCAGGATCTCGTAATGGAACTCGACGTCGGTGAAGATCTCCACCGCCGGCTTGAAACGCAACGAAGTACCGCGGCGCTCGGAAGGCTCCATCTGGCGCAGCGCGTACAGCGGCTCTCCCAGCGAATACTCCTGCTGCCAGTGGAAGCCGTCGCGCCAGATGTCCAGCCACAGATGCTCGGACAGCGCGTTGACCACCGAGACGCCCACGCCGTGCAGGCCGCCGGAAACCTTGTAGCTGTTGTCGTCGAACTTGCCGCCGGCGTGAAGGACCGTGAGGATCACTTCGGCCGCCGAGCGCCCCTCTTCCTTGTGGGTGTCCACCGGGATACCGCGCCCGTTGTCGGACACGGCAACCGAGCCGTCCTCGAGGATCCGCACGATGATGTCGTCCGCGTGCCCGGCCAGGGCCTCGTCGACGGAGTTGTCGACCACCTCGAACACCATGTGGTGCAGGCCGGTGCCGTCGTGGACGTCGCCGATGTACATGCCCGGGCGCTTGCGCACGGCCTCCAGCCCCCGCAGCACGGTGATCTTGCTGGAGTCGTAGGTGCCGGGGGTATTCGGGGTCTGTTCGCTCATGCCTTCGCCGCAATCAGAAGCCAGGCCGCGCGCCAGGTGCAGGCGGCCGGTGTGGCTGTGGGTAATGCCCGATTATACCAGCCCGGGTGCGCCCGGCCTTGTTGGAGATTTTGCCGCCGCCTTGGACGGTGAGGTTCCACGTGGAACGGGACGGTTCCGGCATGTGCGGTGGCCGGCGCACCCATCGTGCTGGGTGCGCGGGAGCACTCTCGCGGAAGGACCGGGCCCTGCCAGCCCCAAGAGGGCCGAATCGTGCCAAACAATCCCGTGAATACGCGGGACCGCACGCCTCAGCGCGGCGCAGGCGTCACCACTTCCCCGTGTTCCACGTGGAACACCGTCGGGTCGAGCTGCGGGTCCGTCCAGAACATCGGCAGCTCGGTCGCGGTCACCAGCACCTGAACGCCGGG
>JBQGEI010000026.1:0-2932 GCA_052039535.1 Pseudoxanthomonas sp. | reverse complement strand
AGGCCGCATCCGGGGGTGTCTTGTCGCCGGGTCAAGCGGCTCGCAGTCGGGACACGCTGACGCCGGACGGAGGGGTGGCCGGTGCGTGGTTGCCGCGACGGAGGACTCGGGGACCGGTGGGAAAGCTCGACCGGTACGGCCGGTCCCCGGGTGCGCTTCGCTTACCCGGGCTACGGGCGGTACGACGGCGCGTCGCGGGCGTGGCCCGGACAAGGCCGGAGGCCGCGTCGGGGTGCAATGCCTGCCGCGGTGGCGGACCCGGGCGCCGAAGCGTGCAACACCAGTGCACAACGCCCAGGGCACGCGTGCCCGAACGGGGTCCACCCCCGACCGCGCACCCGTTCCGCCACGCAGCGCGGGTGCCGTCCCGGGTAGTCGTGTCGCCACACCCACCGCCGCCGCTACGCCGGCGGCGTGACCTGCGTGCGTCCGGGCGGGGCGGCGGCGATGCGGTAGCAGTTCCGGCCGGCGCGCTTGGCTGCGTACAGAGCGCCGTCGGCGCGGGCCAGCAGGCCGGCGGCGTCGTCGGCGGACGTGGTCCAGGCGATGCCGATGCTGGTGGCGACCGGGATGTCCAGCCCGGCCGTCGCCACCGGCGCGGCCATCGCCGCGATGATCTTGCGGGCCACGGTCTGGGCCGCGTCCACGCCCTGGTCCTCCAGCAGGATGGCGAACTCGTCGCCGCCCAGGCGCGCCACCAGGTCGGTTTCGCGCACGCTGGCGCACAGGCGCTGGCCGAAGGCACGCAGTACCGCGTCGCCGGCGGCGTGGCCGTGGGTGTCGTTGACCAGCTTGAAGCGGTCGATGTCCAGGCTCAGCAGCGACAGCGTCATCCCGGTGCGGCCGGCGCGCCGCACGGCCTGCTGCACGCGCTCGTCGAACTGGCGGCGGTTGGCCAGCTCGGTCAGGGCATCGACCCGCGACTGCCGCTCCAGCTCGCGCCGGCTCTCGGCCAGGGCCTGCTCGGTGGCCATGCGCTGGTCGATGTTGCGCGCCACCACGACCAGCCCCGGTTCGCCGTCGTCCGGTGGAATCCCGCGCGAGACCGCCTCGATCCACACGTAGTGGCCATCGCGGTGGCGCAGGCGGTAGATGTCGGTGCTGGGCAGGCCGGTGGCCAGGGCGCGGGCCAGCGCGCGCTGCTGCCGCTCGCGTTCCTCGGGGTGGACGAAATCCCAGTGGCTGCCGGCCAGCTCGGCGGTGCTCCAGCCGAGCATCTCGCTGGCCGCCGGCGACACGTACACGCGCTCGCCGTCGCCGCGGATGCGGATGATGGCGTCGTGCGAATAATCGGCCAGCATCCGGTAGCGGGCCTCGCTTTCGCCCAGGCGCGTCGCCAGGCGGTCGCGCTCGGCCATGGCCAGGCACACCGGGATGGTCATCAGGCAGGCGCCGGCGATGTAAAGCTGCAGCAGGGCGATGCGCCCGGCGCGGTCCAGCCCGTCGATCCACAGCGGGCCATGGCCTTCGGCGGTGAACAGCACGGCGATGACGGCCATGGTGATCACGCCCAGGCCCACGCCGGCGAAGCGGTGGCGCACCGCCGCCAGCAGCAGCGGCGGATAGGTCAGGAACAGCAGCGGATAGCGGGTGAGGAACGCCGCCGCGGTCACGCCTGCGACCAGCGCGAGCACGCCGGCCAGGCCCCAGCGCCGGCGCGGGGCGATGAACAGCCCCAGCCCCTCGCGCTGGGCGACGAGGGTCGTGGTGGTGACCACCACCAGGCCCACCATGTGCGCGGCGAACCAGGTTCCGAAGGTCCGCGCCAGGGATATCTCCTCGCTCCAGTGGACCAGCAGCGCCGCCAGCAGGCCGGAGGCCGAGCACGCCAGCAGCGCGGCGGCCGTGGCGATGCCGCCCAGCCGCAACCAGCTGCTCGGGTCGCGGGTGTCGGGCACGCGCCAGCGCACGATGCCGGCCAGCAGCAACACCTCCGCCAGGTTGCACAGGGCGAAGGCGAGGGTCATGCCTGTCGGATCGCCGACCAGGCTGCGCGCCACCACCTCGGCGATGAAACCCAGCCCGGCATAGCCGGGCCAACCGCTGGTGCGGCGCGACAGCAGCCAGCCGGCGAGGATGCCGTTGGACACCCACACCGGCGCCACCTCGTCGTGGCCGCGTCCCAGCCACAGGGCCAGCCACGCGCTGGTGGCCACCAGCACGGCCAGCAGGAGCCGGTCGGCCCAGAACGTCCGCGGCAGCTTCAGGCGATGGGGCATGGGGAGGCCCGGTCGATGAGCCTCCACTGTACCGCCGGCCGTCGCGGCACTGTGTCGACGCCGCGGCGCAGCGGGCGGTGGCGGCTGCCGGGCCGGCTGTCGCGCACGCCGGCGGACGTCATGACGTGCCGGCGCCCGGCGATGGCGCAGCGTCGTCCGCGGCCAGGCACACGTCGACCTGGTCCATCCGCCAGTGCACCCGGCGCACCAGCTGGCGGATCTGCGCGGCCTGGGCCGCGCTGAGCTGCGGGTTGTCCAGCACCACCACACCCGACAGGTGGAAGCCCTCCTCGTGCAGGCGGACCGCGCAGTCCTGGACCCAGGGCAGCGCGTTGACCGCGTTGCGCAGCCGCAGGGGAAGGTCGTCCGGCTCGCTGCGGTCCAGCTTCTGCGGGCGGGCGTCGTGCAGGTCCCGCACCGCCGCGCGCAGGTTGCTGGCGCCGTCGTGCAGGATGCTGCCGGCGATCACCAGCGCCGCGACGGCGTCGGCCCACCACCAGCCCATGCCGATGCCGGCGATGCCGACCATGCCGGCCGCGGCGGTCTGCCAGTCGGCCTTGCTCACGTCCGCATCGGTGTGCAGCGGCTTGAGCGAGAGCTTCCGCGCCAGCTGCATCTTCTTGTGGCCCAGGATCACCGGCGGCACCGCCGAGACCACCAGCGCGGCCATCATGATCCAGCCCTGCCAGACCACGTGGCCGGCGATGACCACC
>JBQGEI010000025.1:0-3382 GCA_052039535.1 Pseudoxanthomonas sp. | reverse complement strand
ATGCTGGCCGAGCGCGGCTGCGAGGTGACCGTGGTGCCGGCCAGGACCCCGGCCGCCGAGGTGCTGGCGCTGAACCCCGATGGCGTATTCATGTCCAACGGCCCGGGCGATCCGGAACCGTGCGACTACGCGATTGCCGCGATCCGCGAATTCGTGGCGAGGAAGGTGCCGCTGTTCGGCATCTGCCTGGGCCACCAGCTGCTGGCACTGGCCGCCGGCGCGCGCACCACGAAGATGGCCAACGGCCACCATGGCGCGAACCACCCGGTCCAGGACCTGGACACCGGTCGCGTCCTGATCACCTCGCAGAACCACGGCTTCGCGGTGGACGAGGCGACCCTGCCGGCCAACGTGCGCGTCACCCATCGCTCGCTGTTCGACGGCACCAACCAGGGCATCGAATTGACCGACGCGCCGGCGTTCTCCTTCCAGGGCCACCCGGAAGCCTCGCCCGGCCCGCGTGACGTCGCCGGGCTGTTCGACCGGTTCGTGGCATCCATGGCTGCGTGAGGTGGCGCGGCGCCGTCCTGCAATTCACGGGAGTAGGAAATGCGACTGCTGAAGGGAATGCTGCTGTCGTTGTGCATGCTGGCCGGGGCACTGGCGGTGGCGCCCGTGCAGGCGCGTGAAGTGCCGATCGAGGATTTCTTCAAGGATCCGGAGTTCACCTCGGTCAGCCTGTCGCCCGACGGAAAGCACATGGCGATCACCGTGCCGCAGGCCGACCGCACGGTGCTGGCCGTGCTGCGGGTGGCGGACAAGGGCGTGGTCGGCAAGTGGGACTATGGCCCGGACCGGCATTTCCGCGAGGTGCTGTGGGCCAACAACGAGCGGCTGCTGTTCTTCGTGACCTTCAAGACCGGCCGTTTCGACTTCGAGACCACCCGCGGCGACCTCTACGCCTCGAACATCGATGGCACCCGCCGGATCGACATCCCGAACGGCCAGTACTACTCGATCGTGAGCCTGACCCCGGAGGATCCGCAGACGATCCTGGTGGAACGCTCGATCGAGAACGCGTTCCTGTTCAAGCTCAACGTCTACAACGGGCGCATCACCACCGTGGCCACCGCGCCGGTGGAGCAGGGCAGCTTCCTGGTGGACCACGAGCGCAACCCGCGCTTCGTTTCCGGCGCCATGAACGACGGCCGCAACGTCACCTACCGCCGCGACGGCGACAAGTGGAGCCTGGTGCACGAGAGCGAGCGCAACGGCGCCACCTACGTGCCGCTGGGCTTCGCCGCCGACAACCGGCATGCCTACATGGCCAAGGGCGTGGACGGCAAACCCGAGACGGTCGTGCTGCTGGACATGGAGACCCGCGAGGAAGAGCCGCTGTCCAGCAACGGTACCGTCAGCCCTTCCGGCTATGTCTGGAGCAGCGACCGCAAGACCCTGCTCGGCGTGCGCTACGAGGACGGGATCCCCTACTGGGACTGGATCGCCAAGGACCATCCGGAAACGCTGGCCTACGCCGGCCTGGCCAAGGCCTTCCCGGGCAAGGCCGTGAGCTTCCTGCGGCCGTCCGACGACGGGCGCTACCTGGCCGTGCGCGCGTATTCGGACCGGCAGCCGTCGGAGGCGTTCCTGTTCGACCGCCAGGCCGGCAAGGCGACGTTCCTGGCCGGCAGCATGGAGTGGATCAAGGCCGGCGAGATGTCGCCGATGAAGCCGGTCAGCTTCAAGGCCCGCGACGGCCTGGAGCTGCATGGGTACCTCACCGTGCCGGCCGGCAGCGACGGGCGCAACCTGCCGCTGGTCATCAACCCGCACGGTGGCCCGCACGGCCCGCGCGACGAGTGGGGTTTCAACCCCGAGGTGCAGCTGCTGGCCAACCGCGGCTACGCGGTGCTGCAGGTCAACTACCGCGGCTCCGGCGGCTACGGCAATGCGTTCGAGGGCCTGGGGTACCGCAAGTGGGGCACCGCGATGCAGGACGACCTCACCGACGCGGTCAGGTGGGCCATCAGCCAGGGCGTCGCCGATGCCGGCCGGGTCTGCATCTACGGTGCGTCCTATGGCGGGTATGCCGCGCTGATGAGTGCGGTGCGCGAGCCTGACCTGTACCGCTGCACGGTGGGCTACGTCGGCGTGTACGACCTCGATGCCCAGTACAGCTCGGACATCGGCGACCACGCCGCCGGACTGGCCTACCTGCGCGACGCGTACCCCACCAGCAAGGCCGAGCGCAACGCGCAGTCGCCCGCCTACGGGGTGGAGCGGCTGAAGGCGCCGGTGATGCTGGTGCACGGCGCGAAGGACGTGCGCGTGCCGATCCGCAACATGCACGTGCTGGTCTCAAGGATGGCGGCTGTCGGCAAGAAGCCCGAGGTGGTCGTGGTGGAGCCCAAGGAAGCCCACGGCTTCCGCGACCTGAAGAACAACGTGAACCTGTACACGAAGATGCTTGCCTTCTTCGACAAGCACATCGGCCCCGGCGCGACCACCGCCATGGCCGGCGCCAAGTAACAGACAGAGAACGAGATGCCCAAGCGCAGCGACATACAGACCATCCTCATCATCGGCGCTGGCCCGATCGTCATCGGCCAGGCCTGCGAGTTCGACTATTCGGGTGCCCAGGCGTGCAAGGCGCTGCGCGAGGAGGGCTACCGGGTGGTGCTGGTCAACAGCAACCCGGCCACGATCATGACCGACCCGGACACCGCTGATGCGGTGTACATCGAGCCGATCAACTGGCAGACGGTCGAGAAGATCATCGCCAAGGAGAAGCCCGACGCGCTGCTGCCGACCATGGGTGGCCAGACCGCGCTCAACTGCGCGCTGGACCTGGCGGACCACGGCGTGCTGGAGAAGTACAACGTCGAGCTGATCGGCGCCAAGCGCGAAGCCATCCGCATGGCCGAGGACCGCGAGCTGTTCCGCGTGGCCATGCAGGAGATCGGCCTGGAGTGCCCCAAGGCGGAGGTCGCGCGCACCTTCGAGCAGGCGGTGGAGATCCAGGCGAAGGTCGGCTATCCGACCATCATCCGCCCGTCCTTCACCCTCGGCGGCAGCGGCGGCGGGATCGCCTACAACCGCGAGGAGTTCGAGATGGAGGTGGTCCGCGACACCGCGGACAACTGCATCATCGTCTGCTCGATCGAGAACCTGGACCCGATGGGCGTGCATACCGGCGACTCGATCACCGTCGCCCCGGCCCAGACCCTGACCGACAAGGAGTACCAGCGCCTGCGCGATGCCTCCATCGCGGTGCTGCGCAAGATCGGCGTGGACACCGGCGGCTCCAACGTGCAGTTCGGCATCAACGCCCAGACCGGGCGGGTGGTGGTGATCGAGATGAACCCGCGCGTTTCCCGCTCTTCTGCGCTCGCCTCCAAGGCGACCGGTTTTCCCATCGCCAAGCTGGCCGCCAAGGTCGCCG
>JBQGEI010000024.1:0-4068 GCA_052039535.1 Pseudoxanthomonas sp. | reverse complement strand
GCGAACGCGCCACTGTCGGTCGCCGCCTGCGCGCGCCTGACCGATTCGATCGCGAACGCGTCCTGCTCCTCGCGGGTGAACCCGTACTTCTCCACGGTCTTCTCGGCGAACACGCCCATGGACTGGCCGTCGTACGGATTGGTCAGGCCGTCCCACGCCATGTGGTCCACCGCCTGGAAGCCGCCGTAGCGGTTGCCGGTGCGGGAGTTGGGGATCATGTGCGGCGCGTTGCTCATCGACTCCATGCCGCCGGCGACCACGATCGAGGCCGAGCCGGCCTTGATCAGGTCATGCCCGAGCATGATCGCCTTCATGCCCGACCCGCACACCTTGTTGATGGTGGTGCAACCGGCCGCCGCCGGCAGGCCGGCGGACAGCGCGGCCTGGCGGGCCGGCGCCTGGCCCAGGTTGGCCGGCAGCACGCACCCCATGATCACCTCGGAGACGTCGTCCGCCGGCACGCCGGACTGCTCCAGGGCCGCACCGATCGCGGCCGCGCCCAGGACAGGGGTGGGGACGCCGTTGAACTGGCCGAGGAAGGATCCGATGGCGGTGCGCCGGGCGGCAACGATGACGATGTCGGACATGGGGGTGCCTCGCGGGAATGAAGGCCGATTATCGGCACACCCGCCACCCGGCGCCACCGTACACGGCGGCAGGCGACAGCCGCGCGCGATTGCGGTATAGAACCGGTTCGCAAGCGCGCGGGCGCCGGCCCGCCATCTCGGGAGAGGATGATGGGTTTCAAGGGCGGACGTTCGATGGACGGCCTCGGCCGTTCCCTGCTGGCCGTGGCGATCGCCGCGACCCTGGCCACCGGCCTGGCGGCCTGCGGGGGAGGTGGAGGCGGGGGAGGCGGCATCCGCCCGTCGCCACCGCCCACGTCCCCGCCGCCTCCGCCGCCGCCCCCGCCGACTTCGCCACCCCCGCCGACGATCGAGCAGCCGGGGTTCGCCGATCACCTGACCACCATCAACGCCACCGCCGCCCAGCGCGGGGGCTACACCGGCGCCGGCTACCGCATCGGCGTGATCGACAGCGGCGTCAACCGGCAGCACCCGGGGCTGGCGGGCCGGGTCGACGCCAACCTCATCTACATCAATGCGCGGGACAACGACCTGTCGGTGGACGACGTGGTCGGCCACGGCACCACCGTGGCGCTGCTGGCCGCCGGCGCGCCGCTGGACCGCTGGCCCGGCGGCGTCGCCCCGGGCGCGCGCATCCTGTCGGCGCGCATCATCAACGACGAGCGCCCGGACGATGACGGCTCCGGACAGGGCAACGAGGTCACCGGCGCGCTGGGCATCCGCGGCATCCACCAAGACCTGGTCGCGCGTGGCATGCGCATCATGAACAACTCCTGGGGCGGCCTGTACTGGACCCGGAGCAACGTGACCGCGGCGATCGCCGACGAGTACCGCTTCTTCATCCGCGACCACGACGGGCTGGTGGTGTTCGCCACCGGCAACGAGGGCCGCGACGACCCCACCGACATGGCGTCGCTACCCAGCCAGCCCGGCGCCCCGGGCACCCTCCCGGCGGCGGACCTGGCGCGCGGCTGGCTGGCGGTGGCCGCGCTCAACACCTCGGCCCCGGACCAGCTGGCCTACTACTCCAACGCCTGCGGCGTGGCCCGCGACTACTGCCTGGCCGCGCCGGGCACGGCGATCTATCCCGGCCACGACAGCACCGCCGCCAACCTCGAGTTCTATTACGGCTCGGGCACCTCCTACGCGGCGCCACTGGTGTCCGGTGCCGCGGCCCTGGTGTGGGAGAAGTACCCGTATTTCAGCAACGACCTGGTGCGCCAGACCCTGCTGGGCACGGCCACCGACCTCGGCGCGCCCGGTCCGGACGAGGTGTTCGGCTACGGGCGCCTGGACGTGGAGGCCGCACTGGGCGGCCCCGGCAGATTCGACTGGGGCGACGTGGCGGTGTCCTTCAGCGGCCAGTCCAGCTGGAGCAACCCGATCGCCGGCGATGGCGGCCTGGTCAAGCGCGGCAGCGGCACGCTCACCCTGGGCAGTCCCGGCGCCGCCCTGGACTACCTCGGCGCGACCCGCGTCGAGGGCGGCACCCTGCGCATCCACGGCGACCTGGCCAGCTCCACCGTGCGGGTCTCCAGCGGTGCGCGGCTGGCCGGGACCAACTGGCTCGGCGGCGACCTGGTCAACGCCGGCACCGTGCTGGTGGACGGCGGCCACGACGGCCAGCGCGGCTTCGTCATCGAGGGCGACTACGTCCATCGCGACGACGCGCGCCTGGCGCTGGTGGTGGGCTACGGCGGGCTCGAGGTGCGGGGCACCGCTTCCATCGAGGGCGGCGATGTGCAGGTGGCCGGGCTGCGGCAGGGCTACATCGCCCAGGCCCGCGAGGAGGTGCTCAGCGCCGCCGGGGGAGTCAGCGGCCGCTTCGACCGGCTGGGCACGGCGACCGGTGTGTTCCTGGACGCTTCGCTGGTTTACGGCGGCGACGATGTCTGGCTGGACGTGCGTCGCCTGGACGTGTCGGCGACGGCCGCATCGATGGGCGTGGAAGCCGCGGGGCTGGGGGCGGCGCGCCGGATCGAATCGGCGTTCACCCTCATCGATGGCGGCACCGGCCTGGCCGCCAGCCCGGATTTCGCACGCCTCGCCGGCGACTTCCAGCGCAGCGCCAGCGTGGAGGCGGCGGCCGCCTCGTTGCGCAGCCTCTCCGGTGAGGTGCACGGCGCGGCGATGGCGGCGACCTTCGATGCGCTGGACATGGGGCGCCGCACGCTTTCGGGCCGGCTGGACCAGCTGGCCACGGGCGAACGCCGCGCCGGTGGATGGATGGAATCGATGGGCGCGCCGGCCGCGGCCGTGGGCAGCGGCGGCGGGGCGCAGCTGGGCGGCTGGATGGCCGGGCAGGACCTGCACCTGCAGGGCAACCTCGTCGCCGGCCTGGCCGTGGCCGAGAGCCGTGGCGACAGCCGCTTCGAAGGGCTGGCCGACCGCAGCCGCGAGCGCCAGGCGCAGGTGCAGGCCTACCTGGGCGTGCAGGGCGACCACGGCTACCTCGCCGGCCAGCTGGGCAGTGGCCAGTGGCAGCGCCAGACCGACCGCCAGCTGCTGGTCGGCAACGCGGTCCACGCCGCGCACGCCGACTACGACGGCAACTTCAGCAGTGCGGCGATGGAGGCGGGTTGGCGCTTCGGCGGCAATGGCGCCACCGTGGTGCCTTACGTGGGCATCGAGCACGCGCGCGTCAGCAGCGATGGCTTCCACGAGCAGGGCGGGTCCGGTCTGGGCCTGCGCACCGCAGCGCTCGACGCCAGCCGCAGCCAGGCCATGGCCGGGCTGCGCGCGTTCCATGACCTCGGCCGCTGGCGCCTGCAGGGCCATGCCGAGTGGCAGCAGACCCTGGCCAGCGCCGGGCTGTCGCCGCTGGCGAGCTTCGTCGGTATCGAGGCCTGGTCGCCGCTGGCATCCACCGATCCCACCCGGCCGGGCGGCCTGTTCGGCGTGTCCGCCCGGGCGTGGCTGAGCCCGCGCTCGCAGCTCGGCCTGGGCTATGACCAGCGCTTCGGCCCGCGCGGTGATGCCCGCCAGGTGTCGCTGCGGTACGCCCTGGAGTTCTGAGCCGGCACATGGCGATGGCGGCGCCAGTGCCGCCATCGCCCAGCAGGACTTCGCGACCGGGCAGACGGCACGCACAAGCGGCCTTGGCACACGCGGCAGGCCACTGCGGATGGCAGCGGCTGTCGCGGATCTCCACCCCCGGCCGTCTCCGTGGCAAGTCGGCTCCGATCGCACGTACCGCAACGTGGATAAGCGAAATGCACCTGGGGGTCGGCACGTTCCGGGTGCGTGTAGAGAAGCGCATCGAGGGGTCGGCACAATCCGGGTGCGTGTAGCGAAGCGCACCCAGGGGGGGTGCTGGTACGTTCCGGGTACGCGTAGCTAAGTGCACCCAGGCGTTGGCACGTTCCGGGTGTGTGGAACGAAGAGCGCCTGGGGCACATTCCGGGTCAGTGTGGAAGGCGCCGTTTACCCGGATGCGGCCGTCGGCCTTGTCCGGGCTAGGTGTCCGTACCCGGCATGCGTA
>JBQGEI010000023.1:0-25354 GCA_052039535.1 Pseudoxanthomonas sp. | reverse complement strand
CGGACGGATGAACCGCTCGCTGGCCGACACCGGCGGGGGACTGCTGCTGGTCAGCCAGTTCACCCTCGCCGCGGACACCGGGTCGGGCATGCGCGCGGGCTTCAGCACGGCCGCGCCTCCGGAAGAAGCTGAACGGGTTTTCAACCAGCTGGTGCAGGCCAGCACCGGGCTGCTGCCCGGCAGGGTGGAAACCGGGCGCTTCGGCGCCCATATGGTGGTGAGCCTGGTCAACGACGGGCCGGTCACGTTCCTGCTGAGGGCATGAGTCCCGCCGCGCCAGCTGAACAACCCGGCGCGCAAGTCATTGATGTGAAAGGGCGGCCGGGCCAGGAGTAGCCCAGCCTGTTATAATGCTAGGTTCACTTCACCCCTTCCAGAGACCGGTGGCGCCGCGCATGGCCAACGAACGTCCAGCCCAATCCGAAATCAAGCAGCTCATCAGCAAGGGCCTGGAGCAGGGCTACCTGACCTATGCCGAGGTCAACGACCACCTGCCCGACGACCTGGTCGATCCGGAGCAGATCGAAGACATCATCGGCATGATCAACGGCATGGGCATCGATGTCCATGAGGTTGCGCCGGATGCCGAGACCCTGCTGCTCAACGACGGCAACACCGGCAACCGCGAGATCGACGACACCGCGGCCGAGGAGGCCGCTGCCGCGCTGACGGCGCTGGATTCCGAGGGGGGCCGCACCACCGACCCGGTGCGCATGTACATGCGCGAGATGGGCACGGTCGAACTGCTGACCCGCGAGGGCGAGATCGCCATCGCCAAGCGCATCGAGGAAGGCCTGGGCCAGGTCCAGGCCGCGCTCGGCGCCGTGCCGGCGACGATCGAGGCGCTGCTGGAGGAGTACGAACTGCACAAGGCCGGCAAGAAGCGCCTGGCCGAGGTGGTGGTCGGCTTCAACGACCTGCTCGACGAAACCCCGGAGCCGGCCGCCGCCGTCGACGACAGCGCCGCCGCCGATGGCGATGCCGCCGACGAGGACGAGGAAGAAGAGGAAGTGGCCACCGAGGACGAGGCCGAGGCCGGTCCGACCGGTCCGGACCCGGCCGAAGTCGCCCGCCGGATGGAGCAGCTGGCCGCCGACTACGCCAAGTTCCGCAAGGCCCACGCCAAGGGCGGTGCCCAGGACAAGAAGGTGATCAAGCTGCGCGCCGACATGGCCGAGCAGTTCGTGACCTTCAAGCTGCCGCTGCCGCTGACCGACGTGCTGGTGCGCAAGCTGCGCGACGTGCTGACCGAGGTCAAGGACCGCGAGCGCCGCGTGCTGCACCTGGCCACCAATGTCGCCCGGATGCCGCGCAAGGACTTCATCCGCGCGTGGGACGGCAACCAGGTCAACCTGGAATGGGTGGACGAGGTCCTCAAGCGCAAGCAGAAGTGGTCTTCGGCACTGCGCGACGTCAAGGACCAGATCGTCGCCGAGCAGCAGGCCACCATCGCGGTGGAGCAGGCCGTGTGCCTGGACCTGTCCGACATCCGCGAGATCGGCCGCCAGCTCGCCTATGGCGAGGCCAAGGCACGCAAGGCCAAGAAGGAGATGGTCGAGGCCAACCTGCGCCTGGTGATCTCCATCGCCAAGAAGTACACCAACCGCGGCCTGCAGTTCCTGGACCTGATCCAGGAGGGCAACATCGGCCTGATGAAGGCGGTCGACAAGTTCGAATACCGCCGCGGCTACAAGTTCTCGACCTACGCCACCTGGTGGATCCGCCAGGCGATCACCCGCTCGATCGCCGACCAGGCGCGCACCATCCGCATCCCGGTGCACATGATCGAGACGATCAACAAGTTGAACCGCATTTCCCGGCAGATGCTCCAGCAGTACGGCCGCGAGGCCACGCCGGAGGAGCTGGCCAAGGAAATGGACATGCCCGAGGACAAGATCCGCAAGGTCATGAAGATCGCCAAGGAACCGATCTCCATGGAGACCCCGATCGGCGACGACGAGGACTCGCACCTGGGCGATTTCATCGAGGACACCAACGTGGAGTCCCCGATCGATTCGACCACCAACACCAACCTGATGGAGACGGTGCGCGACGTGCTCGCGGGCCTGACCCCGAGGGAGGCCAAGGTGCTGCGCATGCGTTTCGGCATCGACATGAACACCGACCACACCCTTGAGGAAGTCGGCAAGCAGTTCGACGTCACCCGCGAGCGCATCCGCCAGATCGAGGCCAAGGCGCTGCGCAAGCTGCGCCATCCCAGCCGCTCCGAGCAGCTGCGCAGCTTCCTCGACATCGAGTAAGCCACGCTGCGATGGACTGAAGAGGGCTCCGGAAGGGGCCCTCTTCGTATCTGGGGAGCCGGGCTGGCTGGCCGCCCGGCGCCCCGCTCCTCTACACTCCCCGACCTCGCGGGCCTATAGCTCAACGGTTAGAGCAGGGGACTCATAATCCCTTGGTTCCAGGTTCGAATCCTGGTGGGCCCACCAGCAAGCAGCGAACGCTTGTCCCGGGTTCGTCATCCTGCCAGGCATGCCTCGACGCTGGCGCGGGCCTCCAGATCGCAGCGGGCTTACCGACGTGACCGCTGCGGTGGGAACTGACATCGGTGGGAGACAGGCCGCGGTGCCGGACCGTGTAGCAGTCCCCAGGGCAGACGTTGGATTTCGCCCCCATGACGGCCGGCCGGGCTTCGGGTCTCCCGACGCCCGTATCGCGCCTACCGTTTTCGATAAGACGCAGCCCTGTGCCCTGGACGCCATGGCGCCACCTGGGATCCCGCGGGACTGCCCGGGTGCGTACCACGGCAAGCGAGCGGTCGGCTTGGCTGCCGCCTGCGGAGCGTGGTGCTGCGGGTCAGCAACCTACCGTAATCCGTTGGGCCGGTTTCCCCATCGCACCCGGGATGGGACTGGAGGGGAGTACTGGTCCGAGCTACCCGTAGCAAAAGGATGGGAGATTGATTACTCTTGATAATCATTCTCATCTAAATTCGTCGCATGCCCCCCCGCTCATTGCCGCTCACCCTGTTGGCCCTCTCCCTCTCGTTGTCGTTTCTGGACACGCATGCACAGACGCCCGGCTTCCAGGCGGTCGCCGGAACCACGGAACTGGACGCGGTCCAGGTGCTGGGGCGCGCGCAGACCCTGTACAAGGCCGAGGATGCCGCCGTCGGGACCCGCACCGACACCCCGCTCGCGCTGGTTCCGCAGTCGGTCCAAGTGATGCCGCGCGAGCTGATCGACGACCAGGCGGCACGCCAGGTCACCGACCTCTATCGCAGCATCAGCGGCATCAGCTTCTTCAGCTATGCCGGCGTGACCCTGCGTGGTTTCCGCCAGGAGAATGTGCTGTACGACGGCCTGCGTGGCGATCCCTATGCCGGCTTCTCAGTGCCCCAGCTGTTCAACATCGAACGGGTGGAGGTGCTAAAGGGCCCGGCCGGCTCGCTTTACGGCGGCGGCGATGCCGGGGGGGTGATCAACTACGTCACCCGCAAGCCACAGGCCCGGCAGCAGCGGCACGTGGAGGTGCAGGTCGGCAACGAGGATTTCCTCGCCGGTTCGCTGGAGGCCACCGGCGCGCTCACGCCTTCCGGCACCATGCGCTACCGGATCGGCGCCTATGCCGACGGCGAAGAGGGCGTCCGCTGGAATGCCGACAGCCAGAGCCTGATTGGCGATGCATCGGTCGCGATCGATGTGGGACAGACGGGCGAACTGACGCTGCAGTACACCGACATCACCCAGACCCTGGGCGGCAACCGGCTGCGTGGCGTGCCGGCCGACGACAACGGCAGTTTCCTCACCAGCCGCCGCTGGAACCACAACGAGGCGACCGACTTCCTCGACATGCAGGCCAAGGTGGTGCTCGCGCAATACCGCTTCTCGCCCTCGCAGGCGTGGGACGTGGATTTGGCCGCGCGCTGGTTCGAGAACAGCGAGCACCAGATCTATCACGAGCCGATGGGGCGGATCGACCGCGATGGCGATGGCACGGCCGAATGGATGACGCGCCAGCTGCGCAACCAGTATCGCGACAACGACGCCTACGCCGCCAACGGCAATGCCGTCTGGCGCTTCGCCGCTGGCGGGATCGATCACAAGCTGCTGTTCGGCGCCGACTACTATCGTGTCGATGCCGAGTTCCGCGCGCAGACGGCCAACAGCGCGGACCTGCCGCGCAACGCCGGCCCGGTGCCGGGCATCGGCCTGTTCGCTCCAGTCTACGGAGTCACGTCCTACCGCGACTACAACCTCGCGGCCCTGCCCTGGCGCGACACGCGCACGCGCGGTCTGCGTTACGGTGGCTACCTGCAGGACGAGCTGACGCTGACCCCGCGCTGGTACGTACTGGCGGGACTGCGCTGGGACGGGTTCGAGGACGAGGACCTGATCACGGGCGCCCGCGTGGACGGACACGACATCAGTTGGCGTCTGGGCAGCACCTTCGTCCTGCGCGATGGGCTGAACGCGTACGCCAGCGTGGCCAGCGGGTTCGTGCCGCAGGCCACCGGCAACCAGGATCGCACCGCGGGCGGGCCGTTCGCACCCGAACAGAGCCGGCAGCGGGAAGTGGGCCTGAAGACGCTGCTGGCGGACGGGCGCCTTACGCTCAACACGGCCCTCTACCGGATCGAGCGCAGCAACATCGTGCAGGCCACCGGCGAGGTGGTTGGCGGCGTAAACCAGCTGGCCGCGCTCGGCCTGGTACGCAGCGAAGGGGTGGAAGTCGACCTGCTGGCGGACGTGACCGAGCGCTGGGTCGTCAACCTCGCCTACGCCTACAACGACGCGCGCGTGATCGATGCCGGCAGTGACGGCATTACCAACGCGTCCGGCGACCGTTTCGCCAACGCGCCGCGCAACAAGTTCGGGCTGTGGACACGCTACGACATCCCCGGCATCGCATCGGCCATCGGCTTCGGCGCCGACTACACCGGCGAGCGCACCAGCCTGGACGGGCAGCGGGTCAAGCCCTACGCGATCTTCGACCTGAGTTGGCAGACGCAATGGCGGGACTGGAAGTTCCAGGCGAACGTCAAGAACCTGTTGGACAAGGTGTACGCGGCCAGCGGTTTCATCGAGCGCAGTGGTCATTTCCCCGGGGAACCGCGACGCCTGTACCTGCAGGCGGCCTATTCATTCTGAACCGCATGCGCCCGCCATCGCCCGCGCCCCGCCTTCCGCCCCGGTCCGAGTCGTCCCGCAACAAGGGCGGTCGGCGCCGCTGGTTCGACCTGCATAGCTGGATCGGGCTGAAACTATGCCTGTTCATGGGCTTCGTCTGCCTCACAGGCACGCTGGCGGTGCTGGCGCAGGAACTGGACTGGCTGCTGCATGCGGAAATGCGCGTGGTGCCGGGCGAGCGGCACACGAGCTGGGGCCGGATGATGGACGCCGTGCAGCGCGCACATCCCTCCTGGGAATTGCAGGAACTCAGCGCCCCGCACGCGTCGCGCTTCGCCGCCCGCGCGCAGATGCGTACCGACGACGGTCGGTTGCGGTTTGTCTGGGTCGATCCGTATACCGGCGAGGTGACCGGCGACACGCGCTGGTTCAACGCCCACCGTTTTCTGCGCAACACCCATCGCCACCTCATGCTGCCCGTGAAGTATGGCGTGCCGCTGGTGGCGGCTCTGGCAATCCCGCTGCTGCTTTCGCTGGTCAGCAGCCTCTTCATCTACAAACGCTGGTGGCGCGGCTTCCTCAGCTGGCCACGTACGGACCGGCCGCGCCGCCTGTGGGGCGACATCCATCGGCTGTGCGGGGTCTGGAGCCTCTGGTTCGTGGGCGTGATCGCGCTTACCGGCGGGTGGTACCTGGTCGAAGCGCTGGGAGGCAAGGCCGAACCACCGTCAGAAATCGCCCTGCCCGGCGACGGCAGGCACGACGCACCCGCGCCGGCCGATCCGGCGGCCATCGACCGCGCCGTGGCCCGCCTGCAGCAGCGCTGGCCGGAACTGCGCGTGGCCGGCGTGCAGACCAGCATTGCGGGCACCGGGCTGCTCATCGAGGGACAGGCGGAGGCCTGGCTCGTACGTGATCGCGCGAACGTGGCCGGCGTCGACCTTCGCGATGGCCGCCTGCTCGAAGTGCAGGACGGGCGCGACATGAATATCCACCAGCGCATCGCGGAAATGGCCGATCCCCTGCACTTCGGCACGTTCGGCGGGTGGCCGGTGCGCCTGCTGTGGTTCCTTTTCGGCGCGGGGCTGACGACGCTGAGCTTCACCGGTGTCTACCTTTACGGATTGCGGGTCGCGGACATGCTGCGCTCGGCGCGAAAGCGGAGGACGCATGAAGACTGAGCCGGGCCCATGGCGGTTGGCATGGCGGAGGATGGGCGCCTGGCGCTGGCTCTGGCTGGTGCTTGCCCTGGTCTGGCTCGCGCTGATCCCAGCCGAGGTGATGTGGTAAGCCTGTCCTGGACCCGGCTGTCGTCCGGGGCTGGCCCGACGCGACGGCCTTCCGGGCCCTCGCCGCAGCCGGCGAGCCCGTATGGGGTTGTGGTCGCTGCGCGGGGCAGCGCATCGTCGCCACGCAAGGTGCAGGTACCCCGTGCGCCGAGCCGTGAAGCCTCTGCAGGTGCTGCACGAGTGCGACCGATGTCAGGGCGGCCCCCACATGGGTCCGGCACTCCCCGACAGCTTTGGACTGAGCAATTCAGCAAAATGATGGCGCCAGCGTGCATGGCAGCCGGTCCCGGTTGCCTATCCCCTGCACACCGAACGATTCCCCTCGGCGGTTGACTGGTTCCGCGGCGCAAGCGCCCGGAGATGGAGAGCGTGCGGCATCCCCAGCCGCGTGTGCCGGAAGCGTCGCATGGTGTGCATTTCACCCAGGCCACGCTGACGCCCGCAAGGCTCGTCGTGACCGGCCTTTTATCGTAAGCGTTTGATCCTGTGAGCATACGACGACGCCCGTTCAGGGGCGCCGTCCGCATGCATTATTTGCGCCCGCGGTCGCTGGCCGGATCGTCACCGTTCTTGCTGGGGTCTTCGCTGTCGGCGTTCTCATAGGTGCGCCAGGCTTCGGTGGTGGAACCCTCCGGCCCGGGACCGAAATCACGCAGCTCGCGCGACCTGTCCTCATAGCCTCCCGGCCCGTGGCCCTCGCGCTCCTGGCCGTGACGGTTGGCGTTGCCCTGGGCATTCCAGTCGGCCGGCGGCCACCGTTCCCGGTCGGCATCGGCGGACGCGGTGGCCTCGGCTCCAACTCCGGCGTCCTGTTGGCGGTCCTCACCCGTGGCCAACGCCGGATCCTCGCGGCCGCCTGCGCGTCCCTGGCGATCAGGCGCAGGTCCACCCTGCTGTTGCTGGCGGGCGGAATTTTCCGTCGTAGCGGCCCCGGGGCCGGGATGCTGCGGATCGCGCGTATGCATGTGCTGGCTCTCCTGTTGATGATGGCTGTGTCCGGCGCCTGGCTGGTGCCTGCCGCTTTGCAGGATGTCCAGCGCCACTGCCTTGAGCTCTGCGAAGCCTGTCGTCCGTTCGTCGGTCATGTGAGCCTCCCGGAGGCCCGGTGTTTCGGCAGTCCGATGATGGGCATCCGCGCGACCAGCGGCCGTGAATGGCATTGGTTGGATGTGGCTCGCGCCTGAACCGGCCCAGTGGATGGGACGGGTGGGGGTGGACGTCACCGGTTGCGGGGCCGCGGTGCTGGCCATGGCTTCCCCTGGGCACGCCCCGTCCGGATCGGGCGTCTGCTGTGCGGGAGGAATCTGCTGCGGCGAGCTGCCACCTGGCCCTGCCAGCTCCCTGGAGTGGAAGCGGCCTGATGCTGTGGTGCAAGCCGGCAGAAGCAGGGCAATGGCTCCGTTGGCGGTCTATGAGGGTGAAGCCCGCCTTCCCGCATCCCACGCGACGTGCGTGCAATCCCTGCATCGACGGGCCACGGTCCCTGCACTGCGGCACGCACATGGTCGAACGTCGCCGAACCGTCCCAGGGAGATGACATGACCACACGCACGACAGAAGAGCGGCTGCTGATGTGGCTGCAGGACGCCTACGCCATGGAGCAGGAGGCAGAGACCATGCTCGAAGCGATGGCCGGCCGACTCGAGCATTACCCGGAGCTGCGCGGCCGCATCGAGGCGCACGTGCAGGAAACGCGGCAGCAGTCCTCGAGGCTGGAGGAGTGCATCGCGCAGCTTGGCGGCTCCACGCCGCTGGCCAAGAGCGCGATGGCCAACGTGATGGCATCGATGCATGCGGCCGGCAACGCGATGATGAGCGATGAGGTCGCCAAGGGCGTCGGCATCAGCTACGCCTTCGAGCATATGGAAATCGCGTCATACCGCGCGCTGGTCGTGGCCGCGCGACAGGCTGGACGGGCCGACATCGCCAACACGTGCGAGGCGATCCTGCGGGAGGAGGTTGCCATGGCCGAGTGGCTGCTCGAGCACCAGGAGTCCGTGATCCTCGCCTTCCTCGCACGTGAAGGCACCGAAGGCGTCACCGCCAAGCGCTGATCCGCATCAAAGCCCAAGGAGATCCCATGTTCATCCACAACAAGCGCCTGATGTACACCGTGCGCGTCGCCCGTCCGAATCCGGATCTGGCGACGCTGATGCTGGAGCAGTTCGGCGGCCCGCAGGGCGAGCTTGCCGCGGCGATGCGCTACTTCACCCAGGCTCTGGGCGACAACGACCCCGGTCGCAAGGACATGCTTTACGACATCGCCACCGAGGAGCTCAGCCACCTCGAGATCATCGGTTCGATCGTCGCGCTGCTCAATCGTGGCCCGAAGGCCGTGCTGTCGGAGGGAATGGAGGAGGCGATGGAGATGCGCAACCTCACCCAGAACAGCACCAGCCACACCCAGCAGATCCTGTATGGCGGCGGTCCGGCGCTGGTCAACTCCAGCGGCGTGCCGTGGACGGCCGCCTATGTCGATTCGATCGGCGAGCCGGCCGCGGACCTGCGGTCCAACATCGCAGCCGAGGCACGCGCCAAGATCGTCTACGAGCGGCTGATCAACGTCACCGATGATCCGGGCATCAAGGATGCGCTGACCTTCCTGATGACCCGCGAGGTAGCGCACCAGAAGTCGTTCGAGAAGGCGCTGTACTCGATGGAGCCCAATTTCCCGCCGGGCAAGCTGCCGGGGGACCCGCGTTTCGTCGACACCTACTTCGACATGTCGCAGGGACCGGGCGATACCGAGGGTCCGTGGAACAGCGGCCCGCAATGGGAGGTCGTCTCCGAGCGCGAACGCCAGGCCGCGGTGGACGGCGGCGAGGGCGAAGCGGTGGTGGACCTCTCCACCAGGGAGGCCAAGGCCCTCAAGACGATGGCCGCGCGGACCGCCTCACGCCCCGATGTCGATCCGGTTACCGGGGCGGACCTGGGTGCGGGCCCCGGCGCGGGCACCACCACGCCGGTCCAGAAGTAGTCGGACCCGACGGGGCGACTGCGTTGCGGTCGCCCCGCTTCCATGGGCCGTCGCCGGCGGCATGGCCGTGGAACGTCGTTACGCGGGGAAGAGACCGCTGACGCGCCCACTGGTGGTGGTGCGGGCATTCAGTGAGCGCGACATCAGCGACAATGCCTCGCGGCGCCGTTCCGGCTGGCGCGAGGCGACGCAGTCGCCGGGCACCCAGACCTCGTACTGGCGCATGTTCGCGTCCTGGACGGTCGCCAGTACGCAGGAATCGGCAGCGATGCCGGCAACCACCAAACGGCGCACCCCCAGCTCGCCCAGCAGCACGGGAAGCGCCGTGCATGCAAATGCGGAGTGCTTTGGCTTGAGCACGTGGTAATGGCCCGGCCGCGGTGCAAGCCGGGTGGCGATGTCGGCGGCGATGCCGCCGGCCTCAATGCATGAGGCCACCAGGTCGCGGAACTCCCCGCGCCAGTCGGCGAAATTGTCGTTGACGTGGATCACGGGCGCACCGGCGCTGTCGAAGCGATCGCGCAGGCGCACCAATGCCGGAGTGATGCGCCGCGCCGCCGTCGCCATGCGTCCGCCATCCGGGAAGTCGAACCGGCTGATCATGTCGATCACCAGCAGGGCAGGAGCCTTGCGCCGCTTATCCCTTGCCAGGTCCATGCGACGGCTCGGGGTGTACGTAGGGCGGTTCCTGGCGACCCTTGCGGGCCCCCGGCTGCACGTCCGGGTCGTTGCGCTCCTCGCTTTGGCGCTTGCCGGGCTGTACACCGGCGCCGGGCGCGGAGGGAGGGGGGGGCGGACGTGTCGTGTCGTTCACCGGGCGCGCTCCTCTGGATGCCAGCGTGGAGGCGGGGAGCTGCCGGGCTGCGGAGGGCGCCAGGCGAGCGGGGATGCGTCACTGACGACATGTCGCGCCAGCTCGGGCAGCAGGTGCTGCAGGCGCGAAGGCGGAAGGCCGGTTCCGGCAGGTGCGATAGGGGGATGTGGCATGGCAGGTGTCATCAGCGGCGCTGACGCGGGACGCCACTGTGGGCCGGTTGGCGTGGATGCCAGGTAAAACGCCGGCGTGCATGCCCCGCCGCGGTTGCATGCCGGTAACTTCACGCATTCACGGCATCGAACACGCCCACGCGTTCTGATGGTCTGGCCGCATGTGCGGCATCCAGGAGTGATGCCATGCGAATCCCCCTCTTGTGCGCGGCGCTGGTGCTCGCCACCGCCGCCTGCGATCGGCGCGAGGACACTGTTGAACCGGCCGGAACCGATGCCATGTCAGCGCCGGCGGACCGGACTGCGACCACCCCGGAAGCCGCGAGCGACCCGTATCCGGCAGCGGCCGATCCGTCGATGCCGCCGGCGGAAGGAACCAATCCCACGGGCACCACCCCGACGGGCACCGACCCGGCCATGCCCGTTACGTGCGCCGGGAACGACCCCAACTGCGTGGACACCGTGCCCGACCCTGCGCGGGAGCCCGCCACCACACCCACGCCGACCCAGCCGCCGACCCAATAGGTCGGCGGTCGTTTTGCCTGAGCGGGCGGCCTCCCGGGCACGGGGCCGCCCGGCATCACCGCGTCCGCTCGGCAGCAGGCCCCCGGGATGACCCGCACTTAACCGGCAGCGGCGCATGCTGCCTTCCGCGATACCGAGGTTGCTGATGACCCCCACTGTCCTGATCGTCGACGACGACACCGGATTTGCACGTGCCGCCGGCAAGCTGGCAGCGGACGAGGGATGTGGCGTGCAGCTGGCCGCGACCCTGGCCGAGGCCCGCGCTTTCGTACGCGATCACGGCACCGACCTGATCCTGCTGGACCTCACGTTGCCGGACGGCAACGGCATGGACCTGCTGGACGACCTGGACCTCGCCCAGCACGGGCATATCGTCGTGGCGACCGGGCGGCCCAGCGTGGATACCGCCGTACGCGCGATCTCCTCACCGGTGGTGGAGTACCTGGTCAAGCCGTTCCGGCCTGAACAGCTGCAGGCGCTGCTGCGCCGTATCGGTCGCCGGCACTGGCCCGGTACCGGAGACGCCGATGAACTGGCCGGCGGCTCGGTTGCCATGCGCCGGCTCGCCGATACGGTGATGCGTGTCGCCTCCAGCGAGGCGCCTCTGCTGATCCATGGCGAGCAGGGCAGCGGCCGGCTGCCGGTGGCCCGCGCCATCCACGCTGCGGGCGGGCGCGAAGGTCCGTTCGTGGTGTGCGACTGCGAGCAGTACGAACCGGCGAGGGCCGAACAGGCCCTTCTGGGCGGGGTGGCCGGTGAGTCCGCCTTCAGCAGGGCGGCGGGTGGCAGCCTTCTGGTGGGCGGCGTCGAGCGCCTGCCGCTGCATGTACAGGCGCGTCTGCTGGCCGTCCTTGAAGGGCGGCACCCTCTCCCCTTGCAGGACGATGCGCAGCCGCCGAGGCTGCTGCTGTGCGTCGGCGCCGATCCCCTGCGTGCGATCGCCGCGGGGCTGCTGCGCGAGGACCTCTACTACGCACTGTCTGCGCTGACGCTGCGCGCGCCGCCGCTGCGCGAGCGTGGTGAGGATGTGGTGACCCTGGCCGAGCTTTTCATCCAGCAGCTCAATGCCCAGTACGGGCAGGAGAAGCGTCTGGCGCCCGGAGCGGACCGCGCGCTGCTGCGCCACGCCTGGCCTGGCAACGTGCGCGAGCTGCGTGCAGCCGTGACCGGGGCGTATCTGATGCAGCGCTCCACCCTGCTGCATGTCGAACCGATCGGCAGCACGCCCACCCTGCAGGGAGGGGATGCGGCCAGCATCAACTTCCCTGTGGGCACACCGCTGGCGGAGCTGGAGCAGCGGGCGGTGGATGCCACGCTGGCCCACTTCGGCAACGACAAGGCCGCCGCCGCACGCGCCCTCGGCATCAGCGTACGTACGATCTACAACCACCTGGCGCGCCGCGACGATGACCGCGGTCGCGCTCCCTCGCCCTGAAGCGCGGGGTACCGGGCGCGCCGCAGGCTGAAGGGCGTGTTCGACGGTGTTCCGGGCAGGCGGTGGGCCGCACAGCGGCAGTAATACGGTGACAGTCAAAGGAGCCTGCATGTCTACCGCTCGCACGATTCCGGTCTGGGCCCCCGTCGGTGACGCGGTGGCCGCCTGGTTCGAGGACAGGCCCGTCGAGGGGATGCACGACGTCGTCGTCATCGGCGCAGGCATTGCCGGCCTCACGACCGCGGTCTGCCTCCTGCGCGAGGGCCGCCAGGTGCTGGTGGTCGACCGCCAGGGCGTGGGGGCGGGCGAGACCCTGCGCACAACGGCGCACCTGGCTTCGGCCCTGGACGACCGCTTCAGCCTGCTGCAGCGACACCATGGCAGGGAAGGCGCGCGCCTGGCCGCCGCGAGCCATGCCGCAGCCATCGACTGGATCGCCGAGGTGGCCGCCGGCGCGCGCGATTGCGGGTTCCGCCGCGTGCCCGGATATCTGTTTTCGAAGGATTCCGACGCCGGGTCGTTGCGTGCGGAAATGGAGGCGGCCCGCGATGCCGGGCTCGAGGTGGAGTGGTGCGAGCAGGTCGAGGGCTTGCCGGCGATGCCGGGCCCGGCGCTCCGGTTCGCCGGCCAGGCGCGGGTCGACGCCGGCGCCTACCTGCTGGCGCTGGCGCATGAAGTGCGCGACGCCGGCGGCCGTTTCCTGCGCGCCCACGCGGCCCGCATCGTAGGCGGCAGCCCGGCCGAGGTGCATCTGGAGGATGGCGCTGTACTGCAGGCGCGGGCGGTGGTCGCGGCAGGCAACGTGCCGTTCCACGGGACCACGGCCACGTTCCCGAAGCAGGCGCCCTACCGCAGCTACGTGGTCGCCGGCCGGGTGGCGACCGGCGCGCTCCCGGACGCCCTGGTGTGGGACGACGCCGATCCGTACCACTACGTGCGACTGCGCGAGACCGACGACCCGGCGTGGATGGAGATCCTCGTGGGCGGCGAGGATCACAAGACCGGCCAGCATGACGACCCGCTGGCCTACGTTCGACTCCAGGCGTGGACGCGCACCCGTTTTCCGCAGGTGCGGGACTTCCACGCGGCCTGGTCCGGACAGGTCCTGGAACCGGCCGACGGGCTGGCCTTCATCGGCGCCGACCCGCACCACGCCAACGTATGGTTGATCACCGGCGACTCCGGCAATGGCATGACCCACGGCACCCTGGGGGGATTGCTCGTGGCCGACCTGCTGCAGGGGCGCGACAACCCGTGGCGCGAGCTCTACGACCCGGGCCGGCTGCCGGTACGTGCTGGCGGAGCCTGGTTCCGGGAGAACGCCAACTCGGTGCTGCAGTACCGCGACTGGGTGAAGCCATCGCAGGTATCCACGGTGGAGGAGATCGCTCCGGGTACCGGCGCGGTCCTGCGCAGGGGCGTGCACCGGGTCGCGGTATACCGGGCCGGCGATGGCACCGTGCATGCCCACGACGCGCGCTGCACCCACATGGGCTGCGTCGTACGCTGGAGCGGGGCCGAGAAATCCTGGGATTGTCCCTGCCATGGCTCGCGCTTCGACGCCCGGACCGGGGCGGTGCTCAATGGCCCCGCCAACCTGCCCCTGCCGCCACGCGCCCTGGACGGGGCGGACTGATGTCCGCCGCGGCGTGGGCCGGCGCCGGCTATGCGGCCTGGCTGGTCGCAGGCGGCCTGGACTTCCTGCAGCACGCGCGAACCGACCTGGCGCACACCTCGGGGGTGCGCGAGTCGACATGGCATGCGGTGCAGCTGGGCCTGGTGGGCAGCGGCGTGCTGGCGTGGCTGGCGCTGGCGCCGGGCCTGGGGTTGTTGGTGCTGCTCGGAGCGCTGGCGGCCGCGCACGCGGTGGCGGGGTACCTCGATACGCGCACCGCCTACGGATGTCGCCCCATCACCCCGGTTGAGCAACATGTGCACAGCGTGCTGGACATGGCGCCCTGGATTGCGGTGGGCGCGGTGGTGATGGGGCAGGGCAACCAGGCCCGCACAGCGGGCTGGCCACTGGCATGGCAGCCGGCTGCGCCGGCCTTATGGTTGGCCCTGCTGCTGCCTGCGCTGCTGCTGGCGGTGTTGCCCTGGGGGCTGGAGTTCAGGGCGGCACTTCGGGCGCGGGGCTCCTGAGCGATGCACGCGCCCCTTCACCATGTCGGCCAGTGCCAGGCCAAGTGCGAACGCGGCGTAGGTGGCGGCGACGCCGCCGGCACCGATGCGGTTTTCGAAACCCGGGCTCAGGCGGCGCGGTACCACGTGGTAGTCGACCACGTAGGCCAGCGCAGCCATGCCGGCCCCGCGCAGCAGGGGGGCGTCTTCCGGCCTGCGCCGGCCCCAGGCTTCGTAACCGGCGGCCCACATCACCGAGCTGGCATGGTGGATGGCATAGCCGAGCAGGGTATGCCGCAGCGTCCAGCCGCTGGCCCGTCGCGCCGGCTCTCCCCACACCCACTGGCTGGCGGCGTTGGTCCCGGCAGGCACCGCGCCGGTCCGTTGCCGGCTGCGGATCGAAACCAGCGCGGTGGACGCAACGCTGGCGAGGCTGCCCGATCCGAGGGCACGCAGGAGCAGCGCATGCCACCCGCTGGCCGTCTGCGCGTGCTGGTGGCCGGCGGCAGCGGGATGATCGGCAGCGCGGTGACGCGAGGGTTGCTTCAGGCGGGTCATGAGGTGGTCCACGCAGGTCGCAATGCGGGTGGGCAGCCCGGAACGGCGGGTGGCCTGCGGCTGGATTTCAATGCGCTGCCTCCGGCCGCGGAGCTGGTACGCCAGCTCCAGGGCTTCGATGTGCTGGTCAACGCGGTGGGCATCTTCCAGCCGCAAGCTGAGCAGAGCTTCGATGCGGTGCATGTGAAGGGGGTTGCCGGTCTGTTCGCCGCCGCGGTGGAGGCCGGCGTGGGACGCCTGGTGCATGTGTCGGCGCTCGGGGCCGCGCCCGGGGCGGACACCGCCTATTTCTCCTCCAAGGGGCAGGCCGAAGCCATGCTGCGCGAGCTGCCGGGCCACGTCACCATCGTGCGGCCCTCGCTGGTGTTCTCGCCCGACGGTGCCAGCACCCGCTTCTTCGCCCGGCTGGCCAGCGCGCCGGTGCTGCCCTTGCCCCGTGGCGGCGGCCAGCAGGTGCAGCCGGTGCACGTGGACGACCTGGCCCAGGCGATCGTCCGTATCGCCACCGGCGTGGTTCCCGCGCCGGCGGTGCTCGACGCGGTGGGGCCGCGCCCGCTGCCGCTGCGCGAGTACCTCACGGTGCTTGGAAAGGCCCTGGCACGTGCGCCGCGGATCGTCGCCCTGCCCAGGGTGGCGGAGACACTGTTGCCATTGGCCGCACGCGCCACCGGCGGGCTGGTCAGCCTAGATGCCCTGCGCATGCTCGAGGCCGGCAGCACCGCCGATCCGGCCGGCATGGCTGCGGTCCTTGGCCGCCGCGCACGTGATCCGTCGGGGTTCGTCGACGCACAGGCGGCACGGGCGCTGGCCGCACGGTTGCGCACCGGCCAGGCGGTGCTGTGCCTGCGCTTGGCGCTGGCGATGATGTGGCTGGGTACGGCGTGGGTGTCGTTGTGGGGGTACCCGCGGCAGGACAGCCTGGCGCTGCTGGCGAGGCTGGACCTGCATGGCGGCGTGGCCGACCTGGCGCTGTGGTCCGGTGCGCTGCTGGACGCGGCGCTGGGCCTGGCCATGCTGGTGCTGCCGCGCCGGCGCCTGGTGTACCTGGCGCAACTGCTGCTCATGGCCGGCTATACGGTGCTGATCAGCCTCTGGCTGCCCGAATTCTGGCTGCACCCGTTCGGGCCGTTGCTGAAGAACATCCCGGTCGCCGCGGCGATCATCGCGTTGATCCTGCTGGACCGAGACCATGGACCTGGTGACCGTTAAGTACCTCCACGTGATGTCGTCGACGTTCCTGTTCGGCACCGGCGTGGGCACCGCGTTCTACCTGCTGCTCATCAGCCAAACCCGCGATCCCCGGGTCATCGCACCGGTGGCGCGGCTGGTGGTGGCTGCGGACTGGATCTTCACCGCAACGACCATCATCATCCAGCCGCTGACCGGGCTGTACCTGGCGCGCGGCCTGCAGATTCCGCTGGATACCCCGTGGCTGTACTGGTCGATCGTGCTGTACCTGATCGCCGCGGCCTGCTGGCTGCCGGTGGTGTGGCTGCAGATGCGCCTGCGCGACGTGGCCGTGGCGGCCGCCGCGCACGGACGCGAGCTGCCGGTGCAGTACGCCCGCCTGCTCGGCGCCTGGGCGGCGCTGGGCTTCCCGGCGCTGGTCTCGTTCCTGGCGATCTTCTACATGATGGTGGCCCGCCAGGTGCCCTTCACCTGAGGTCCTGCACCGATTGCAGCGCCAGCGGGTGCCCGCGCAGCGCGTTTCACGCCGGGAAGGCGCGGCGGCCGGCCCAATGGGTGCCCCGAACCCGCAGGCCACGCGCATGTCACGGCACAAGTCCCTCGATCAGCAGGTCATCGTCATCACCGGCGCTTCCAGCGGCATCGGCCTGTGTACGGCGCTGGCCGCCGCCGAAGCGGGGGCCCGAGTGGTACTGGCGGCACGCAGCCAGGAGGTGCTGGACGAAGCGGTCGCCACGATCGCGGCGTCCGGCGGGCACGCCCTGGCCGCTTGCTGCGACGTATCCCGGCGCGAGGATGTCGACGCGCTGGCGCGGCTGGCCCACCAGCAGTTCGGCGGGATCGACACCTGGGTCAACAACGCCGGTGTCTCCATCTACGGGCGCCTGGAGGAAGTGGACGAGTCCGACAGCCGGCGCCTGTTCGACGTGAATTTCTGGGGCGTGGTCAATGGCTCGCTGGCGGCGCTGCCGTTCCTGCGTGCCACCGGCGGCGTGCTGGTGAACGTCGGCAGCGAGGTGTCCGACGCGGTGGTGCCGCTGCAGGGGATGTACTCGGCCTCCAAGCATGCGGTGAAGGGATTCACCGACGCGCTGCGGGTCGAAGAGGAGCGCGTCGACGGCAGCCCGGTGTCGATCGTGCTGGTCCAGCCCACCGCCACCGACACGCCGTTCCCGCAGCATGCGCGCAACTACATGGCCCAGGAGCCGAAGCTGCCGACGCCGTTGATCGAGCCGGCGCGGGTGGCCGCGGCGATCCTGGAAGCCGCCACCGACGGCGGGCGCGCCGTGCAGGTGGGCGCGATGTCGAAGTTCAACTCCCTGGCCAGCCGGCTCGCACCGGCCCTGGCCGAGCGCATGGCGGCCCGCCAGGCCAGCCGGCAGCAGCACGACCTGCCGCCCCGCGAGCCGCGCGGCACCCTGCATGTCCCCGGGAACAGCGGCCGCATCCACGGGGAACTGTCGTGAGCGCGCACATGCCAGATCCCTTCGTCGACAGCGCCGGCTGCGATTGCTGCCGCAGCGTCGAGATCGTGCCGCCGCTGCGCGCGCCACTGGCCATCCATGCCCGCGGACACGACGGTTTCAGCACCTGGATGACGGGCACCTTCGACGGCCGCTGCTGGTGGTCGCCCGAGCTGCCGGCCGGGGCGGGGCATTGGGTGGTGGTGGGATGGCGCGCGCTGGAGGACCACGCCGAGGAGCGTACGCGCCCGTGCGCACGCAGGGCCCGCCAGGGCGGTCCGCGTGTGTTCCGTGGCAGCGGCGGCGCCACCCTCTTTCCGGCCGCGCTCGCCCCGGCACCGGCCCACGCTTCCGGGCAGCACGCCTGAGCGCGAGGGCGCGGTGGCACCGGTCGGATCCGCACATGGCCCGTGGTCGGGCGTGAACCTGCCAATCCCACGGTTGCCGGGTGTGCTGGACGCGCGGTGGCGGCACCGCGCCGCCCGGTTCCGGCGGGACGGTTGCCGCGGCCGTCACGCCGCGATGCCCAGCATGGGCGCCCGCGTGCGCGAAGGGATTGCCAGGGCGCCGGCGTTTCCCGGCGCCACGGCGGGGGATGCATTGCAGGAGGCCGTACGAGTGAGCATTCCAGACGAGGAGGAGTTGCTGCTGCATGGGCTGCGCAACCGGCTCAACATGGTCGGGTTCGCCCTGCATGCATATCGCCGCGACGGCGATCCCGAACATCTGGTCGCGCTCGACCAGGCCTACCAGGCCACGGTCGAGCTGTTCACGCAGCTGGACGCATTGCGCCGCGCCGGGCCGCATCGCTGAGCCGGGGCGCCGGGGCGCCCCCTTCCAGTCCGGAACCACCCGCTCAAAACCACCAGCGCAGGCCCGCCACCCAGTGCGTGTCGCGCCCGTGGCCATCGGCGGCCTGGCGATAGCGCCGGGTGTCGCCGAAGCTGCGCTCGTGGACCAAGCCGAGGTAGGGCGCCACGCGGGGTGTCACGACCCATCGCAGGCGCAGCCCGCCCTCGGCCGACGACAGCCCCGTGCCGGTGGCATGGCGAGGGTCGTCGCGGCCATGGAACTCCAGCTCCACCTGCGGCTCGAGCACCAGGCGTGCGCCCAGCGGCAGCTCGTACTCCACCTCGGCGCGCAACGCACTCTGGCCGCCGCTGCCGAAGTAGGCGGTGGCGGCGACCTCCAGCTTGTAGGGCGCCATGCCCTGCACGCCGATCGCCGCCCAGCGGCGGTTGTCGCCGGGGCCGAAATCCTGGCGCACGCCGGCGACCACGTCCCACCACGCGCCGGTGCCGCGACCGTAGAGCAGCTCGAGGTCGGCCGACGCCAGGTGGCCGGCCTGGCGCTCGCCCTCGCTGCGCAGCCACAGCCGCTGGACATCGCCACCCACCCAGCCCTGGAGCTCCCAGGCCTGGCCGGCGCCGGGCGCGGCATCCCAGGCTTCCAGCCGGTCGACCCGTACCAGGCTGTGGATGCCGCCGCCATGGACATGGCCGTGGCGCAGCGGCGGGAATGCCGCGGCCCGGTCGGCGTCGGTCGGTACCGGGATCGGCTCGCGCGGCAGCGCCTGCGCCGGGTGCGCGTGGTGGCCGGGCGCGTGCGTTGCGGGGTTGTGCGGGCGGGCGTGGCCGCGGCTCGGGGAGGGTCGCGTATCGTGCGCCGCAGCGGCGTGACCAGCGGCGGCGTGCCCGGCGCCACCGGTGGGAACCGACGGAGCGGGGACGCGGTGGCTGGCATGGGGATCGTGGCCGGTGGCGGCTTCCCATGCTGGCCCATGGCCGTGCGCGGCGTGGGACAGCGCCCGGTGGCCGTGGTCGTCCGCCGCGGCGGGGGCGTCCGGATGGCCGGAATGACAGGACGCGCCGTCCGCCATGCCATGGGCATGCGCCATCGGCGGGCTTTCCTGCGCATGCTGGTGATGGGCATGGGCCGGATCTGCGGCGTCTGGCTCCGTGGCCGGCGCCTGTGTCGCGTGCCGGCCGTCTGCGCCGGGCGTGGACTGGGCCATGGCGGGCGCATGGTGGGCGTGCGCGCCGCCATGATCCGGATCCTGTGGCGCGGCCGGGAGCGCGGCCGGCAGCAGCGCGAGCAGCAGGACCGGCATCGGGTGGCGGCTCATGCGGCTTCCTCCACGCGCACCTCGCGCATCATGCCCGCCTCCATGTGGTAGAGCAGGTGGCAGTGGTAGGCCCAGCGGCCCAGCGCGTCGGCGCGCACGCGGTAGCTGCGTCGCGTACCCGGCGGCATGTCCACGGTGTGCTTGCGGACCTGGAAGCTGCCCTGGGCATCCTCCAGGTCGCTCCACAGCCCATGCAGGTGGATCGGGTGCTGCATCATCGTGTCGTTGACCAGCACGATGCGCATGCGCTCGCCGTAGTTCAACCGCAGCGGCTCGGCCGACGCGAACGGGATCCCGTCGAACGACCACGCGAACTTCTCCATGTGCCCGGTGAGGTGCAGCTCCACCTCGCGGCCGGGCTCGCGGCCATCCGGGTCGTCGAACAGGCTGCGCAGGTCGGCGTAGGCCAGCACCCGGCGACCGTTGTCGCGCAGGCCGATGCCGGGGTCGTCCAAGCGCGCGCCCGTAGGCGAGGACTGCATGTCCACCAGCGGGTTTCCCGCCTCGCTGCGCGGGTGCACCACCGGAGCCGGCGGCGCGGCCACGGCATGGCCGTCATGGACGCCATGCGCAGCGTGGCCTGCCTGGGGGGCCTGGGTCCGGTGGACGGTCTGCGCGGCGTGGCCGCCGTGCGCGTCGTGGCCCCCTTGCACCGGTGCGGGCGCGTCGTGCGCCCCGCCGTGTACGGCATGGCCGGTGTGGTCGCCATGGCCCATGTCCGCCATCGTCAGCAGCGGCCGCGGATCGACCGGCGGGACCGGCGCGGCCAGCCCATGGCGCACCGCCAGGGTGCCGCGGGCAAAACCGGTGCGCCCCATGTCCTGGGCGAAGATCGTGTAGGCGTCCTGCCCGGACGGCTCGACGATCACGTCGTAGGTCTCGGCCGCGGCGATGCGCAGCTCGTCCACGGTCACCGGGTGCACGTACTGGCCGTCAGCGGCGACGACGGTCATCTTCAGTCCCGGGATGCGCACGTCGAAATAGGTCATCGCCCCGGCGTTGATCAGGCGCAGCAGCACCTTCTCGCCGGGCCGGAACGTGCCGGTCCAGTTGGCGGCCGGTGGCTGCCCGTTGAGCAGGTAGGTGTAGGTGTTGCCGTTGACGTCGGACAGGTCGGTCGGCGTCATCCGCATGCGCCCCCACATGCCGCGGTCGGCGAGCGTGGCGCGCACGCCGTGCTGGCGCGCATCACGCACGAAGTCGCCGGCGGTGCGCTTGTAGAGGTTGTCGTACGACGGCGCCTTCTTCAGCCGGCGGAACAGCGCGTCGGGCGCCAGGTCGGTCCAGTCCGACAGCAGCAGCACGTGCTCGCGGTCGTACCGGTAGGGCGGCGGCTGCAACGGGTCGACGATGATCGGCCCGTAGAGCCCGGCCTGTTCCTGGAACAGCGAGTGGCTGTGGTACCAGTAGGTGCCGGACTGCCTGAGGGTGAAGCGGTACAGCCAGCTCTCGCCCGGGGCGATCCCGTCGAAGCTCATGCCCGGTACGCCGTCCATGTTGGCCGGCAGCAGGATGCCGTGCCAGTGGATCGAGCTGGGCGCGTCGGGCAGGCGGTTGCTGACGCGCACGCTGACGGTGTCACCCTGTCGCCAGCGCAGCAGTGGAGCAGGGATGCTGCCGTTGACCGCCACCGCGGGACGCGGACGGCCGGTGATGTCGAGCAGTGTCGCGCCGATGGACAGGTCGAAATCGCGGCCGTGGAGCACCGCGGGGGTCATGGCCAGGGCGGGCGCGCGCAGCAGCCCGGAGCCGGCCGCACCGGCCAGGGCCAGTCCCTGGACGAAGCGGCGGCGTGACGCCGACGCCGGTGAGGCGGCGGGAGGATCTCGGAAGGAACGCATGGGGAAGTCCGGCAAATGGCGCGCGCGGCGGGCGCGCACGCACGGGAAACGGGCAGCGGCGGTGGCCACTGCGCAGCATCGGCAAAACCGGATCAGGCGATCGGCGGGCGGTGGCCGGGTGCGGTGGCGCGCCCGGGGTCGCCGCGTGCGGGCCCGGGCGGACGCACCGGCTGCGGCGCAACCGCGAAATCGCGTGGCGGTACCGCGACCATGGCCGCCGCGGCAGGGGGGCAGGCACACCCCGCGCCACAGTCGTGGCCGTTGCCGGGATCCACCGCGCTGCAGCACTCGTGCGTCGGGGCCGGATCGGCCGCCGGCGCGGCGTGTTCGCCCGCCGCGCCCTTCTCGTGGCAGTCCGGCGCGGATGCCTGCGCCGGGTGTGCGGCAAGCGCCATGGGTGCCGCCGGCCCGGCCGCAGCGCGCGCGACCAGGCCACCGGCCATCACGGACAGCAGCAGGCAGGCAAGGAGGCGGAAGGGCAGGCCGGTCATGGCGGGAGCGTGTTCGGGTGCGGCCACGGTAAGCCAGTCCCGCGACCGCGGGCAACCATGGTCGCGTTCAGGCGTCGCTGCGCGCCGGCGCGGGCACCTGCGCGGCCAGCCACGCGCGCAGCGATGCGGGCTTCACCGGCTTGGTCAGCAGGCGGTAGCCGCGCAGCCGTGCCTGGCGCTTGAGCTCGTCGCGGCCATCGGCGGTCAGCAGCGCGCCGGGAATGCGGCCACCGGCGGCGCGCAGCGCGTCCAGCGCATCCAGGCCGTCGAGCCGGTCGTGCAGGTGGTAGTCCACGAGCATTGCCTGCGGCGCGCTGTCGGCCATGCGCTCGAGCGCCTCGTCGACGGTTGTCGCCGGAATGGCGACCGCCTGCCAGCGGCCCAGCAGCATGCGCATGCCGTCGAGGATCTCGCGGTCGTTGTCCAGGCACAGCACGCGCAGGCCGGCCAGCGAGTTGTCGCCCGGCAGCACCACCGCCGGTGCCGGCAACGGCGTGGCATGCGCCGCGCGCGGCACGGTGATCGAGAACATGCTGCCGCGGCCGACCCGGCTGCGTGCGTCCAGGCCGTGGTCCAGCAGGCGCGAGATGCGCTGGCAGATCGACAGGCCCAGGCCGAGCCCACGCTCGCCCCAGTCGAACGGCTGCTGGTAGCGCTGGAACTCCTCGTAGATCTGGCGCATGTGCTGCGCCGGGATCCCCGGGCCGGTGTCCCACACCTTCAGCTCCACCGCCTGGCCGCGCACCCTCATGCCCAGCACGATCCGGCCCTGGCGGGTGTAGCGCAGCGCGTTGGCAAGGAAGTTCTGCAGTACGCGCCGCAGCAGGCGGCGGTCACTGCGCACCGGGCAGCTGCGCGCGTGCACGCGCAGGTCCAGGCCGCGGCCGGCGGCGACCGGCGCGTACTGGGCGGCCAGCTCGCGCAGCAGTTCGCCGGCATCGAAGGCGGATATCTCCGCCTGCAGCGCGCCGGTATCGAGCCGTGACACGTCCAGCAGGCCGTCCAGCAGCTCCTCGGCCGCGCGCAGCGAAGCATCGACCCGCTCGGCCAGGTGGCGCTGCTCGACGTCGTCCTGGCTGCCGTCGCGCAGCGCCGACGCGAACAGGCGCGCGGCGTTGAGCGGCTGCAGCACGTCGTGGCTGATCGCGGCCAGGAAGCGCGTGCGCGACTGCTGCGCCTCCTCCGCCTCGCGGGTGCGCGCGGCCACGCGCTGCTCGAGCGTCTCGTTGGCCTCGCGAAGCGCCTGCTCGGCGTGCTTGTAGGCGGTGATGTCGTTGTAACTGGTGACATAGCCACCGCCGGGCAGCGCCTGGCCGCGCATCTCGAACACGGTGCCGTCGGCGCGCACCCGCTCGAACACGTGCGGGGTGCCGGCGCGCATGTGCTCGATCCGCTTGCTCACGTGCAGGTCGACGTCGCCGTCGCCCAGCTCGCCGCGCTCGGCGTTGTAGCGGATCAGGTCGGCCACCGGCCGGCCGACGTAGAGCATGCCGGCCGGGTAACCGAACATCTGCTGGTAGCGGCGGTTCCACGCGACCAGGCGCATGTCCGGGTCGACCACGCTGACCCCGGCGCTGATGTTCTCCAGGGTGGTGGAAAGGATCTCGCGGTTGAAGCGCAGCTCCTGGCCGGCCTCGTCCAGCAGCGACATGACCTCGTCCAGGTGCATGCCCGAGCCGCGCAGCACCGAGGTCAGCACCAGGCGTGCGGAGGCCGCGCCGATGGAGGCGGCCAACAACCGTTCGGTGAACTGGATCCAGGCGCGGTCGGCGGCCGCGGCCGGGTGCAGGCCACCGCCCAGTTCAGCGCCCTGTTCAGCGAACGCCCGCCGCGCATGGCGTTCGCCGACGATGCGCTTGGCCAGCGCCAGCAGGTCGCCGACGCTGACATTGCCCGACAGCTCGCCGCGCGAGAGCGTCTGCCGCTCCGCGTACGGGTCCAGGAACGGGGCGATCCGCAGGCGTTCGTCCACGCTGGGGCGCCAGCGGGCGGACACCACCATCATCACCCCGGCGTTGAGCAGCAGCGACCAGAACGCGCCGTGGGTGACCGGATCCCAGCCGCTGAGCCCGAACAGCTGCTCCGGGCGCAGCCAGTACAGGTCGAGCGGCCCGTCGGCCAGCCAGCCGGCGCCGAACAGGCCCGAGCGGGTCAGTGCCGGCAGCAGCAGGGTGTAGATCCAGGTGGCAAAGCCCACCACCAGGCCGATCTCCACGCCGCGGCGGCTGGCGCCGCGCCAGTACAGGCCGCCGATCAGGCCCGGCGCGAACTGCGCCACCGCCACGAAGGCCATCACGCCATAGGCGGCCAACGCGGTGTCGCCGCCGATCCAGCGGTAATAGCCGTACGCGCACAGCGACAGCAGCAGGATCGCCGCACGCCGCACCCACAACACCAGCGAGGCCACGTCCGCGGCGGCGTGGCGCTCGCCCCAGCCGCGGCGCAGCAGCAGTGGCATCACCAGGTCGTTGGATACCATCGTCGCCAGCGCGATGCTGGCCACGATCACCATGCCGGTGGCGGCGGAGAAGCCGCCCACGTAGGCCGCCAGGGCCAGCGCGTTGTTGCCCTCCGACAGCGGCAGGGCCAGCACGAAGGTGTCGCTGGCCACGGCCGGGTTGCTGCCGAACAGGGCCACGCCGGCGCCGGCGATCGGCACCACCATCAGCGTCACCAGCAGCAGGTAGCCGCCGAACATCCACCGCGAGCGGCGGATGTCGCCGACGTCGCCGCATTCGACTACCGCCACCTGGAACTGGCGTGGCAGGCACACGATGGCCAGGAAACTCAGCAGGGTCTGGGCCACGAAGCCCATCGGCGGGGCCTGCGCGAACAGCTCGCGGGCCGAATCGGCAACCCGCAGGTCGTGGCCGCGCAGCCACAGCCACGCGAACACGCCGACCGCGATCATCGCCACCAGCTTGACCAGCGATTCGAGCGAGATGGCCAGCATCATGCCGTGGTGGTGCTCGGTGGCATCCACCTGACGGGTGCCGAACAGGGCCGCGAACAGCGCCATCAGCAGGGCCACGTACAGCGCGGGGTCGGCCAGCACGGCCGCCTGTTCGACATGCTGGCCGGACAGCACCGCCAGGCTCATGGCCACGGCTTTGTACTGCAGCGCGACGTAGGGAATGATGCCGACCAGCGCGATCACCGCCACCAGCGCCGCCAGCCGCCGCGAGCGGCCATAGCGGGCGGACATGAAGTCGGCGATGGACACCACGTTCTGGCTGCGCGCGATCAGCGCCAGCCGCTCGATGATCC
>JBQGEI010000022.1:0-10009 GCA_052039535.1 Pseudoxanthomonas sp. | reverse complement strand
CGACCAGGCCGGCCAGGTAGTCCCAGATGGGCGTGGTGAATTCGGGCTGTGCGTCGAGCAGGTCGAGCACGCCGAGGTCGGCGGTCACGCCGGCCATGTAGCGGTCGAAGTCCGGGCCGGGAATGCCGCGGGCGATGGCCTGCGGCCTGAGCGTTCCGGCGACGCAGGCCTCATGGCGGGGATCGGCCGGGGCAGGGCCGGCGGACATCAGCAGCGGCAGGGCCAGCAGCGCGGCGTGTTTCATCGGGTCCATCCACACGGGGGACACGACTATCGCCGGAATCCCGTGTACGCGCCGCAGTGTGCCCTCGCCGGCTCAGACCAGTGGCAGCACCTGGATCACCTGCTCCAGTACATGCGAGGCGCCCGGCGCCAGGGCCACCCCGTCCGGGCCGGCGTTGGCCGCCTCCACGCACAGGAAGCGCTGCCAGTGGGGGCCGACGTCGGCCATCGCGGCGCCCCCGGCCTGGCCGGGGTTCCACACCACCACGCTGCGTCCGCCGCGTACCTGCAGGTCGATCACCCGCGCCATCGGCGGATCCAGCAGCCGGTAGTGGCCGCCGGCGCCGGGATAGGTGCGGTCGCTGCGGCCGGGATCGCGCGGATCGTGCAGGGTCCAGTCACCGACCTGGCGATGCATGCGCTGGCCGTCGTGCCGGTCCAGGTAGGGCTGCCCATCCAGGCCGGCCACGCGCACCGCGCCGACATCGGCCACCGCGAAATAGTTGTGCAGGGCCTCGGTGATCACCAGCGGGGCATCGCCGGCGTGGGTGGTCACCAGCCGCTGCCGCAGCCGGCGCCCGACGTGGATCTCGGTGTGCAGGCGCAGCGGCAGGCCCGGCAGATCCGGCAAGCCCAGCACCACGGTGATGCCCTCCTCCCCGGCGCGTGCCTGCTGCAACCGCCACGGCACCGTGCGGGCGAAGCCGTGCGAGGGCACGTCCGCGGCCTGGCCCTGGCGGCCGAAGAACGGCCAGCAGACCGGGGCGCCGCCGCGCACCGGCGTGGGCAGCGGGGCGCGCAGGGGCGAGCGCCAGAACACGTCCTGTCCGCCACGCGGCACGTAGGACAGCAGCTGGCCGCCGAACAGCGCGATGGCGGCGGTGGCGTCGGCCGTTTCCACCCGCACCACGTCCAGCCCGTCCATCTGATCCAGCCACACGCCGGCCACGCCGGTTTCCAGCACCGGGCCCGCGGCGGGCGCGTGCTGCAGGCGGTCGAAACCGGGAGGAACGGAAAAGACGCTGGGGTTCGGCACGGCACGCTCGGCGACGGTACGCGGCGACACCCGCGCGGCGGCGCATGATAGCCAGCGCCGGGCGGCCGGTCAGCGGCGGGTGCGCAGCAGCCGCAGGCCGAAGCCCTCGTCCGCGCCGCCCCAGCCGTCCACCACCTCCAGCCCGGCACGCGCGGCCAGCGCCTGGAAGGTCTGGTCGCGGTACTTGTGGCTGTATTCGACCTGGATGGCCTCGCCTTCGGCGAAGTCGAAGCCGTGGCCGGCCACGTGGACGCGCTGGCGACGCAGGCTCACCACGTGGGTCTCCACGCGCTCGCGCGCCTCCACGTACCGTGCCTGGTGGGCGAAGCCGTCCAGGTCGAAATCCGCATCCAGCTCGCGGTTGAGCCGGGCCAGCAGGTTGAGGGTGAACTCGGCGGTGACGCCGGCCGCGTCGTTGTACGCGGCCTCGATCACGGCCGGGTCCTTGACCAGGTCGATGCCCACCAGCGCGCAGCCGTGCTCGCCGATGGTGGCGGCCATCGCCCGCAGCAGTTCCAGCGCCTGCGCCTCGACGAAATTGCCCAGGGTGGAGCCGGGGAAGAACACCAGCGTGCGTCGCGGCGTGTGCGGCGGCCGCGGCAGCCTCAGCGGCCGGGTGAAGTCGGCGCACAGCGGCAGCATCGCCAGCTCCGGGAAGCGCGGACGCAACCGGGCCACGCACCCCTCCAGCGCCGCCGGGGATATCTCCACCGGGGTGTAGGCCAGTGGCTCCTCCAGGCCGGAGAGCAGGCGTTCGGTCTTCAGGCCGCTGCCACTGCCGTACTCGACCACGTGCACCCGGGGTCCCACCGCCGCGGCGATCGGCCCCAGGTGCGAAGCCAGCAGGGCCAGTTCCACGCGCGTGGGGTAGTACTCGGGCTGGCGGGTGATGGCCTCGAACAGGGCCGAGCCGCGGGCGTCGTAGAGGTACTTGGTCGGCAGCGTGCGGGGACGGGCACGGAGGCCGGCCAGCACGTCCGCGCGCAGCGTGTCCGCGGCGGTATCCATGGGCGGGGGCATGCGGGCAGTGGCGGGGGTGATGGCGGTGGTTCCGGTCAGTCGCGCGGCAGGTCGCGGGCCAGGCGCAGGCCGGCGAACTGCCAGCGCGCATGGGGCGGGAAGAAGTTGCGGTAGCTGGCGCGCACATGCCCGCGCGGGGTGGCGCAGCTGCCGCCGCGCAGTACGAACTGCCCGCACATGAACTTGGCGTTGTATTCGCCGGTGTCGTCCTCCCAGGGCCGCGAACCGGGGTACGGCAGGTAGGCGCTGGAGGTCCACTCCCAGACATCGCCGAACAGCTGCGCGGGCCGGTCCGCCGGGGCGGCGCCGGCCGAGCGCGGCTCCAGCACGTCGTCGTCGGCGAAATGGCCTTCCGGCGGCAGTGGCGCGGCGGCGTGCTCCCACTCGGCCTCGGTCGGCAGGCGCGCGCCGGCCCAGCGCGCGAACGCGTCGGCCTCGAAATAGCTCAGGTGCGCGACCGGCGCATGCGGATGCAGGGTGCGCAGGCCGCCCAGGGTGGCGGCCCGGGCCAGGTCAGGCTCCCAGTACAGCGGCCGCTCCCAGCCCTCGGCCTGGACCCGCGCCCAGCCTTCGCTCAGCCACAGGCGCGGATCGCGGTAACCCCCGTCCTCCACGAACTGGCGGTACTCGGCGTTGCTGACCGGGCGGCTGGCAAGCGCGTGCGGCGCCAGCAGGACCGGGTGGGGCGGCGACTCGTTGTCATAGGCGAACCCGTCCGCCCCGGGCCAGGCCGGCGCGCCGATCCGGACCACCTGCCCGCCTGCCTCATGCCAGCGCGGTGCGGCGGCCGCCACCGGCACCAGGGCCGGATCGGGCAGGTCGGTGCGGTAGGGCGGCCGCAGCGGCTGGCTCCACAGTCCGTGCTTGATGTCGGTCAGCAGCAGCTCCTGGTGCTGCTGCTCGTGGTGCAGGCCCAGCTCCAGGCGGCGCAGCTGGAGCGCATCGAGGGCGCCGGTCTTGAGCGCGCGCAGCATCCGCGCATCCACCGCCTCGCGCCACGCCAGCACCGCGGCCAGCGACGGGCGCGAGAGCAGCCCGCGGCGCGGACGCGGCTGGCGCGGGCCGGCGCTCTCGTAGTAGCTGTTGAACAGGTAGTGCCACTGCGGCTGCAGCGGCTCGACGCCGGAGGCGCCAAGCACGAAGTGTTCGAAGAACCAGGTGGTGTGGCCCAGGTGCCACTTGGCCGGGCTGGCATCCTCCATGCTCTGCAGCATCGCGTCTTCCGGCGACAGCGGCGCGGCCAGGGCGACGGTGGCCGCGCGCACGGCGGCATAGCGCGCCACCGTGGCTTCGGCGCCACGGGGCGGCGGGAGGGTGAGGGCCAGGTCCATCCGCGCACGCTAGCCGGCCGGCCATGAGTACCGTGTCAGCGGCCGGGCGCATGCGGGCGCCACCCGGCGCCGGGCTCAGCCCACTTGGCCGTCCAGGTAGTACCAGCGCCCGCCTTCGCGGACGAAGCGGCTGCGCTCGGCCATGCGTACCGCGCTCGCGCCGCCGGCGCGGTAGCGGGCGACGAACTCCACCTGGGCCTGGTCGCCGGCGCTGCGGTGGGATTTGACCTGCAGCCCCAGCCACACCACGCGCAATCCGTCCGGGTCATCCAGCTGCAGTGCCGGTGGCCGGGTGGAGGGATGCCAAGTGTCGCGCAGGTAGCCGGGCAGGCCCAGCACGTAGGCGCTGTAGCGCGAACGCATCAATGCCAGCGCGTCCGGGGCCGGCTCGCCGGCGTGCCAGCGGCCGCAGCAGGCCGCGTAGGCGGCGCCGGTGCCGCAGGGGCAGTCGAAGGGTGCCGCCGGCTCGACCACTCAGCGCCTGCCTTCGATGAAGCGCAGGAACTCCGAGCGCGTGCGCGCATCCTCGCGGAAGCTGCCGAGCATGCTGGAGGTGACCATGCTGACCCCACGCTTGTGCACCCCGCGGGTGGTCATGCACTCGTGCGAGCCCACCACCACCACCGCCACGCCCTGCGGCTGCAGCACGTCCTGGATGGTCTGGGCGATCTGCGCGGTCATCTTCTCCTGCACCTGGAACCGGCGCGCGTAGGCATCCACCACCCGCGCCAGCTTGCTGATGCCCACCACCTTGCCGGCCGGCAGGTAGCCCACGTGCACGCGCCCGATGATCGGCGCCATGTGGTGCTCGCAGTGGCTCTCGTACTCGATGTCGCGCAGCACGATCATCTCGTCGTAGCCGGCCACTTCCTCGAAGGTGCGCGCCAGGTAGGCGCGCGGGTCCTCGCGGTAGCCGCTGAACCAGTCACCGTAGGCCTCGGCGACCCGGCGCGGGGTGTCCAGAAGGCCCTCGCGCGAGGGGTCCTCGCCGGCCCAGCGCAGCAGCGTGCGCACGGCCTCCTCGGCCTGTTCGCGGGTGACCTCGGGGGTGGGGGCGCTGGAATCCATGGCGGCGGTGCCGTGTCTCGGGGGACCGGCATCGTACCCGACCGGCCACCGCCGGTGCCCGGCACCGCGGCCGGCGCTCAAGTTCCAGCCGCCGCGGCCGTTCCAGCCAGGGACCATATGCCTTCGTGCCGCGCCGCGGCCGCTGGCTGGAGGCAGGAGCCGCATGCCAACCCGGGGACCCATCGCCAGCCTGCGTGACCTGATGTCGGTATCGTCCGGAGAGCCGGCGCTGCTGAAAGCCCAGTACCGGGCGTTCTCGGGCCAGTTGCCGCTGATGTACCTGCTGCTGGTGGCCAACACCTGGCTGCTGGGCCTGACCCACGCCCATGCCGCGCCGCTGTGGCTGGCGCTCGGCGGCCCGCTGCTGCTCACCCCGGTCTGCCTGGTGCGCTCGCTGCAGTGGTCGCGGGCACGCCGCGAGCCGGCCGACACCGACAAGGCGCGCCGGGCGCTGGGCTGGACCAGCCGGCTGGCGTGGCCGCTGGCGCTGGCCTTCACCCTGTGGCCGCTGGCGCTGTTCCCGTACGGCGACGGCTACATGCGCTCGCACGTTGCGTTCTTCATGGTCAGCACGGCGGTGGTCAGCCAGGTGTGCCTGATGCACGTGCGCCCGGCGATGCTGACCATCGCGCTGGTGGTCAACAGCGGCTTCGTGCTGTTCTTCGCGTTCTCCGGCCAGCCCACCTTCCTGGCGATGGCCGTCAGCGTGACGCTGATGACCTTCACCCTGGTCACCACGCTGCTGCGGCAGTACCGGCGCTTCACCGACCTGGTCGGCGCGCGGCTGCGGGCCGAGGCCCTGGGCGCGGAGAACCTGCGCCTGGCCAACCTGGACAGCCTCACCCGGCTGCCCAACCGGCGCGCGTTCTTCGGCGCCCTGGCCCAGGCCTGCGAGCGCGCGGACGTGCGAGGCACCCGGCTGGCGGTGGGCATCATCGACCTGGACGGCTTCAAGCCGGTCAACGACCTGCATGGCCATGCCGCCGGCGACCGCCTGCTCAAGCAGGTGGGCCGGCGGCTGTCACAGTTGGCCGGCGGCCGCGTGCACCTGGCGCGGCTGGGCGGCGACGAATTCGCGATGATCGCCGAGGGACTGGGCGAGGACGCGGACTACGTCGCCTTCGCCCGCCGCGTGTGCGAGCGGCTGCGCGCGCCGTTCCAGCTGCAGGACCTGTCGCTGCAGGTCACCGCGACCATGGGCCTGGTGTTGTATCCGGACCTGGCCCGGCATGCCGAGGACCTGTACGAGCGCGCCGACTACGCCCTGTACCACGGCAAGCGCCAGCACCGCGGCGGCGTGAGCCTGTTCTCCACCGAGCACCACCGCCGCATCCAGCACGAGGCGGCGATCGAGCAGGCGCTGCGCAACCCCGACCTCGACGCGCAGCTGTCGGTCGACTTCCAGCCGATCATCTGCATGGAAAGCGGGCGGCCGCTGGCGTTCGAGGCGCTGGCGCGCTGGACCCATCCGCGGCTGGGCCAGGTCTCGCCGGCGGACTTCATCCCGGTGGCCGAGCGGGCCGGGCTGGTCCACGGCCTCACCCGCATCCTGCTGCGCAAGGCGCTGGCCGAGGCGGCCACCTGGCCGGAGGCGGTGGGGCTGTCGTTCAACCTGTCCATGCACGACCTGGGCTCGGGCGAGGAACTGGCGCACGTGCTGGAGCTGATCGTGGCCAGCGGGGTGCATCCGGCGCGGATCGACATGGAGGTGACCGAGACGGCCGTGCTCAGCGACACCGCGCAGCTGCAGCACGCGGCCGGCCAGCTGCGTGGCCTGGGGTGCGGCGTTTCGCTGGACGACTTCGGCACCGGCTTCTCCAGCCTCAGCCAGCTGCTGGCATTGCCGCTGACCAAGATCAAGATCGACCGCCGCTTCGTGTCCGGCATCCAGGACAAGCCGACCAGCATGAAGATCGTCCGCTCGCTGCTGATCCTCAGCCGTGACATGGAACTGGGCTGCGTGATCGAGGGCGTGGAGACGCCCGAGGAACTGGCGGTGCTGCGCGAGCTGGGCGGCAGCCTGATGCAGGGCTACCTGTTCGCCCGCCCGATGCCCGCCGCGGCGGTCGCCGGCTGGCTTGAATGCAACCGGCGCTCGCCGCCGGCACGGGCGGCGGCCGGCTGAGGTTGGGCCGCCGACGGCGTGCGCGCGGCGCCGCCTTCCTCCATGGCCAGCGGCCGCACGTGCTCCAGCAGCGCGACCAGGGTGCGCCCGGGCTCTTCCCAGGGAACCATGTGCGCCGAGCGCTCGAACCACACGCCGGCCTTGTACGGCGCGCGCACCTGCTCCAGCCACTGCGCGGTCGGCGCGGACGGCGTGGTCCAGTCGTGCCGGCCCATGAACATCACCACGGGGATCGGGAACTGGCGGACACCGCGGAAATCCACCTGCAGGAACTCGTCCAGCAGCCGGCCCAGGGTGAACACGTTGCCGGCGTTGATGGCGCAGCGGTCGGCGTCGTCGTAGTCCGGTGACAGCCGCGGCCCCTGGAAGAACCAGTCCGACTGCTCGCGGAACGCGCTCAGGCCGCCATAGTGCTGCGGCCACTTGCGGGCGATGACGATGCGTTCGCGGGTGATCGGCCCATCGCCCGGATACGGGGCGATCGCCTCCATCTCGGCCACGGCCTGCGCATTGCCGGCGGCGCGCGCCCGGGCCAGTCCGTACTCGAAGCTGAGCCGCTCGTTGGTGCGCACGTCGATCACCTGGCCGATGCCGACGTAGGCATGGAACAGGTCCGGTCGCTGCAGCGCCGCGCGCATGCCCACCACCGTGCCCCAGCTGTGGCCGGCCAGCACCACCTTGCGCTTGCCGTAGCGCTCGCGCAGGTGGCTGGCGATGGCGATCGCGTCGTCCACGTACTGCTGGATGGCCAGGGTGCCGTCCACCGCCTCCGGCGGATTGAGGCGGAACGTGCGGCCGGCGGCGCGCTGGTCGTAGTGGGCGACGGTGAAGTAGTCCTCCAGCGGGCGCTGGAACTGCCACAGGGTCGGGATCACCGGCGCGGCCGGCCCGCCATGGACGAACAGCAGCAGCGGGTTGCCGCGGTCCTGCCCGCGCACGTTGACCCAGTGGCGCACGCCGTTGACCGGCACCTCGTACGCTTCCTGCACGCCTTCCGGGGCGACGATCCGGCCCAGCTCGGCGACCAGCGCGCGGCCCGGCGCGTAGGCCTCGCGGTCCGGGCAGGGATCCGCGGCCCACGCGCGCAGCGGCGACAGCAGCAGGCAGGCCAGCACGACGGGAAGGATGCGCATCATCGTCAGCTCCGATCGGGTCCCCGGCGATTCTGCGCGTGCCCGGCGGCGGCCGGCATATGCCGGAGGTCCCACGCCACCGGCGTGCCGGCCGTGGCCGGTGGCATGACCATGCGCACGGTGCAGGCCACGGGTCGCTGGCGCAGAATGCGGCGATCCCACCCGCTGGAGAGTTCCACGTGCGTCCTGTGACTGCCCGCAGCACCCTTGCCATCGCCCTGGCCCTCGCCCTGCCGCTGGCCATGTCGGCCTGCAGCCGCGATGCCGGCACCCCCGCCCCCGCCAGCGGGCAGGCGGCCGCCCCCGACGCGGCCGCGATCCAGGCCGAGAGCGCCCGGCTCAACGCCTGGTTCGATGCCAAGTATGAAGAGCAGCTCAAGTTCAGCCCGATCCAGCTGACCTTCCTGGGCCGCAAGGAGCTGTACGACCAGATCGACGACATGAGCGAGGCCGGTGCGCGCCGGCAGCTGGAATGGCTGGAGGCGTCGGTCAGGGAGATGGAGTCGCAGTTCGACTACCAGAAGCTGGACCCGGAGACGCGCCTGTCCTGGGACCTGTGGAAGAAGCAGTACGAGAGCGCCCGCGACGGCCTGCCGTTCATGTCCCACGGCTACCCGTTCGAGCAGATGAACGGCATGCAGAGCGTGGCGCCGACCTTCATGATCAGCTTCCACAAGGTGGACAGCGAGCAGGACTACCTGGCCTACGTCAGCCGCCTGCAGAAGCTGGGCGCGGCGTTCGACCAGCTGCTCGAGCGCGCCCGCGCGTCTGCCGCCAGCGGCATCCGCCCGCCCGCATTCGCGCTGCGCGGCGTGGTCGACCAGTCGCGCAAGGTGGTCACCGGCGCACCGTTCGGCAAGGGCGCCGACAGTGCCCTGTGGGCCGACGCCCAGGCCAAGGCCGACGCGCTGGCCAAGGCCGGCACGATCGACGCCGCACGCGCGGAGGAGCTCAAGGCCCAGGCCCGCGCCGCGCTGGTGGATGCGGTTGGCCCCGCCTACGACCGGGTGATCGCCTTCGCCGAGGCGGAGCTGCCGAACGCGCTGGAGAATCCCGCCGGCGTGGGCCAGACCCACCCCGACGGCGCGGCCTACTACGCCCACCAGCTGCGCCAGCACACCTCCACCGACATGACCGCCGACCAGATCCACGAGCTGGGCCTGTCCGAAGTGGCGCGCCTGCGCGGCGAGCTGGAGAAGGTGCAGCAGCAGCTCGGCATCCAGGGCGACCTGCAGGCGTTCTTCAAGCAGGTGCAGGCCGATCCCAAGCGGCTGTACCCGAACACCGACGCCGGCCGCCAGGGCTACATCGACGACGCCACCGCCAAGATCGACAACATCAAGCAGCACCTCCCGCAGTACTTCGGACTGCTGCCCAAGGCCGACCTGGTGGTCAAGCGCGTGGAAGCCTTCCGCGAACAGCCCGGCGCCGCCCAGCACTACTACCCGGGCACCCCGGATGGCTCGCGCGCGGGCATCTACTACGCGCACCTGTCGGACATGAACGCCATGCCGAAGACCGAGCTGGAGGTGATCGCCTACCACGAGGGCCTGCCGGGCCACCACATGCAGATCTCCATCGCCCAGGAGCTGACCGGCGTGCCGAAGTTCCGCACGCAGATGTTCGATACCGCCTACACCGAGGGCTGGGGCCTGTACTCGGAATGGCTGGCCAAGGAGATGCCCGGCACCTACGAGGATCCGTACTCCGAGTACGGCCGGCTGATGTCGGAGATGTGGCGCGCGATCCGCCTGGTGGTGGACACCGGCATGCACGCCAAGGGCTGGACCGAGCAGCAGGCGGTGGACTACTTCCGCGCCAACAGCTCGGTGCCGGACGCGGCGATCCGGTCCGAGGTGCAGCGCTACCTGGTGTTCCCGGGCCAGGCCACCGCTTACAAGGTCGGCATGATCCGCATCCAGGAACTGCGCCGGAAGGCCGAGGCCGAGCTGGGCGACAGGTTCGACATCCGCGGCTTCCACGACACCGTCCTGGGGGGCGGCGCGATGCCGCTGGACCTGCTCGAGCGCCGGGTCGACGGCTGGATCGCGCAGCAGAAGCAGGCCTGATCCCC
>JBQGEI010000021.1:0-4696 GCA_052039535.1 Pseudoxanthomonas sp. | reverse complement strand
CCCGACCCGCGCATGCGCGCACCGGCCCGCCGCCCGCCCCCGGGCGGTGCCAACCTCATCCCGTTAGAGAGGAATTCCCGTGGAAATCACTGCTTCCCTGGTCAAGGAACTGCGCGAGCGCACCGGCGCCGGCATGATGGAATGCAAGAAGGCCCTGACCGAGAACAACGGCGACATCGACGCGGCGGCCGAGTGGCTGCGCAAGTCCGGCCTGGCCAAGGCTGACAAGAAGGCCGACCGCGTCGCCGCCGACGGCCGCATCGCCGTGGCCCAGGACGGCGGCAAGGCCGTGCTGGTCGAGATCAACTCCGAGACCGACTTCGTCGCCAAGGACGCCAACTTCCTGGCCTTCGTCGACGCCGTCGCCCAGGCCGCCCTGGCCTCCGGCGCCGCCGACGGCGAGGCCCTGAAGGCCGCCCGGCTGCCGACCGGCGAGACCATCGAGGAAGCCCGCGCCGCGGTCATCGCCAAGGTTGGCGAGAACGTGCAGGTGCGCCGCGTGGCCCGCATCGACAGCGGCGAGAACGTCGCCGCCTACGTCCACGGCGGCCGCATCGGCGTGCTGGTCGAGCTCAAGGGCGGCGACGCCGAGCTGGCCCGTGGCATCGCCATGCACGTGGCGGCCATGAACCCGCCGCACATCAAGGCTTCCGACGTCCCGGCCGATTTCATCGCCAAGGAAAAGGAGATCGAGCTGGCCAAGATGTCCGAGAAGGACAAGAACAAGCCGGCCGACATCCTGGAGAAGATCATCTCCGGCAAGATCGCCAAGATCGTCAACGAGGTGACCCTGTACGGCCAGCCGTACGTGCTGGACACCAACCAGACCGTCGAGCAGGCGCTCAAGGCCGCCGGCGCCGAGGTGCTGCGTTCGGAGCGCCTGGCCGTGGGCGAGGGCATCGAGAAGAAGGAAGACGACTTCGCCGCCGAGGTGATGAAGCAGGCCGGCCTGGCCTGACCGCCCGACGGCGGTACGTCTGCAGGAAGCCGCGGCCCGTCCGCGGCTTCCTGCGTTAAAGGGCCGGCGCACGCGGCCGATACCCGTACCGGAGGCAGGCCATGCCTCGCGTGCCCGGCCATGTTTGCCGCCTGGCGGTCATGATGCAGCGGCGGATCCTTCCAGCAGCCCAGACGATGCACCCGGACCTCCAAGCCAGCCTCCTGCATTGCCGCAACCTGCCCTCGCCCCCGGCGATCGCGCTGCAGATCATCGAGCTCGCCCAGGATCCGGACGTCGACCTGGGGGCCGCCGCCGCCGTGATCGCGCTGGATCCGGCGCTCAGCGCGCGCCTGCTGCGGGTGGCCAACTCGCCGCTGTATGCCGGCCGCCGACGGGTGGACACGCTGGCCCAGGCGATGACCATGCTCGGCCTCAATGCCACCCTGAGCCTGGCCCTGGGCTTCTCCCTGGCGCGCAGCCTGCGCGGCACCGACGGGGCGGCCGCCGAGCAGGAGCGCATCTGGAAGCGCAGCGTGCTGTCGGCGCTGGCAGCGCGCCTGCTGGGCGCCCATGCCGGCCTGGAGCGGCTGGAGGACCTGATGCTCGCCGGCCTGCTCCAGGACATCGGCGCCCTGGCCCTGCTGCAGGCCCGCCCCGACGCCTGGCTGGCCCTGCAGGGCGAGGCGGATGGCGTGGTCACGCTGGAGCGCGAGCGCGAGGCACTGGGCGGGGACCATGTCCAGGCCGGCACCTGGCTGGCCCGCCACTGGCAGCTGCCGGACTACCTCTGCGAGGCGATCGCCGCCAGCGACGGGGAGCCGGACCCGGAGAACCTGTTCCAGGCCTGCGTGGTCGCCTCCGGCGCGGTGGCCACCCTGTGGCTGGCCGGCCATGACGACGACGGCGCCCTGCGGACCGCGGCCGAAGCCCGCATCCACGCCGGCGGCGTGGGCGGGCCCGGCACCCTGGACGGTCTGCTGGCGCAGATGGCATCGGCCGCCGACGGCTTCGGCGCCCTGTTCGACATGCGCATCGTGCAGCCGGCGCACCTGCAGGCCATCATCGAGCAGGCGCGCGAGCTGCTGGTGCTGCGCAACCTGCGCGAGATCCAGGAGGCCACGCGCGCGCGCCGCGAGGCCAACGCCTCCGAGGAACGCATCCGCCGCCTGACCGAGCAGTCCCGCCGCGACCCGCTGACGGGGGTCTACAACCGGCTGCAGCTGGAGGAGGTGCTGGAACGCGAGTTCGCCTCGGCAGTCGCCGCCGGCCAGCCGCTGTCGATCGCTTTCGTGGATCTGGACGACTTCAAGCGGATCAACGACCGCCATGGCCACCTGGTCGGCGACCAGGTGCTGCGCCAGTTCGCCCAGACACTGCAGCGGATGCTGCGCAGCACCGACCTGGTCGCCCGCTACGGCGGCGAGGAATTCCTGGTGGTACTGGGCCAGTCCAACGAGACCGCCGCGGCGCGGGTACTGCAGCGGATCCTCGACGAGACCGCGCGCACCCCGATGGCGGTGGTCGACGGGCACCCCCTGCATGTGACCTTCTCGGCCGGCCTGGCCACCCGCGAAGGCGGTACCAGCCCCTTCGCCGACGCCCGGGCCATGCTGCGGGCCGCCGACCAGGCGCTGTACGACGCCAAGCGCCGCGGCCGCAACCAGGTGGGCCAGCACCGGTATTGATCGCCGAGGCGCGGGACGCCGGGGGTTTCCGCTAGAATCCCCGCGTTTGTCCCCCTATCGCCGAGGCCCCCCATGTCCGATCTAGTCCACCGCCGCATCCTGCTCAAGCTCTCCGGAGAAGCGCTGATGGGGTCGGAGGACTACGGCATCGACCCGGCCGTGATCACCCGCATCGCCGGGGAGGTGATGGAGGCCCGCGAGGCGGGTGCCGAGATCGCACTGGTGATCGGCGGCGGCAACATCTTCCGCGGCGCCGGCCTGGCCGCCGGCGGCATGGACCGGGTGACCGGCGACCAGATGGGCATGCTGGCCACGGTGATCAACGCCCTGGCGATGCAGGACGCCCTGGAAAAGCTCGGCGGCAAGGTCCGGGTCATGAGCGCGATCAAGATCAACGACGTGTGCGAGGACTACATCCGCCGCCGCGCCGTGCGCCACCTGGAGAAGGGCCGCATCGCGATCTTCGCCGCCGGCACCGGCAACCCCTTCTTCACCACCGACTCGGCCGCCGCCCTGCGCGCGATCGAGATCGACGCCGACCTGCTGCTGAAGGCCACCAAGGTCGACGGCGTGTACGACAAGGACCCGAAGAAGCACGCCGACGCGGTGCGCTTCGAGGAACTGGACCACAACGAGGTCATCGCCCGCGACCTGCAGGTGATGGACACCGCCGCCTTCGCCCTGTGCCGCGACCACGGCATCCCGCTGCGGGTCTACGACCTGTCGGTCCCCGGGAACCTGATGGCGATCCTGCGCGGCCAGCCGATCGGCACCCTGGTCCGCGCCCGCCGCTGACACCCGCCGGCGCCGCGAGCCCGGCGCCCACCCTCCCCGTCCGGACCGTGCCTGCACGGCGCATGTCCGTGCCCGCCGCCGGCTGCGGCGCATCCGGGCCAGGGGCGGCATTACCCGTATAATCGGCCGATTCGGCTCCACCAGGAAACACGGCGATGATCAACGAAATCAAGCAGGACGCGCAGGCCCGCATGGCCAAGAGCATCGAGGCGCTGCGCCACAACCTCGTCAAGGTCCGCACCGGGCGTGCCTCCACCGGGCTGGTCGACAGCATCCGGGTCGCGGCCTACGGCAGCGACGTGCCGCTGTCCCAGGTCGCCGCGGTGTCGGTCTCCGACGCGCGCTCGCTGGTCATCACTCCGTGGGACAAGGGCATGGTCGGCCCGATCGAGAAGGCCATCCTGGCCTCGGACCTGGGCCTGACCCCGAACACCGCCGGCACCACCATCCGGCTCAACCTCCCGGCCCTGACCGAGGAGCGCCGCCGCGACCTGGCCAAGGTCGTGGCCGGCGAGGGCGAGGACGCCAAGATCGCCATCCGCAACGTGCGCCGCGATGCCAACCAGCAGGTCAAGGACCTGCTGAAGGAAAAGCAGGTCACCGAGGACGACGTGCGCCGCGCCGAGGACGAGATCCAGAAGATCACCGACAAGGCGATCAAGGATGTCGACGACGTGGTCAAGGCCAAGGAACAGGAACTGATGGCGGTCTGAGCGGTCTGCCATCCGCATGACCGTCATGTCCTCACCTGCCGCGCCGGCCGTTCCCCGCCATCTGGCCGTCATCATGGACGGCAATGGCCGCTGGGCGCAGCGCCGGCGCCGCCCGCGCGTGGTCGGCCATCGCGCCGGCGCGCGCGCGGCCGAGCGCACCATCGACTTCTGCCTGGAACAGGGCATCGGCACCCTGACCCTGTTCGCCTTCTCCAGCGAGAATTGGGGCCGGCCGGACGATGAGGTCGGCGCGCTGATGAAGCTGTTCCTGGGCGCGCTGGAGCGCGAGGTCGGGGCGCTGGAGAAGCGCGGCGTGCGCCTGCGTTTCATCGGCGAGCGCACGCGCTTCGCCCCGGCGATCGTCCAGCGCATGGCCGCGGCCGAGGCGCAGACCGCCGGCGGCACGCGCATGGACCTGGTGGTGGCCGCCAGCTACGGCGGCCGCCAGGACATCACCGCCGCCGCCCGCGCGCTGGCGCGGGAGGTCGCGGCCGGGCGGCTGGACCCCGAGGCCATCGACGAGGCGACCATGGGCGCCTACATCGCCCTGGCCGACCTGCCGC
>JBQGEI010000020.1:0-2430 GCA_052039535.1 Pseudoxanthomonas sp. | reverse complement strand
CCGCCGGCCTCCTGCATGCCGCGCCAGTTCTTGAACGACTCGCTGATCAGCTTCTTGGTCGGAATCGTGGTGACGGTCTTGTCCCAGTTCTGCACCGTGACCGTGTGCAGGGCGATGTCGATCACGTCGCCATCGGCATTCTGGCTGGGCATCTCGATCCAGTCGCCGATGCGCACGCGGCCATCGCCGCTGATCTGCACGCTGGCCACCAGCGACAGCAGCGTGTCCTGGAACACCAGCATCAGCACCGCGGTCGCCGCACCCAGGCCGGTAAGCAGGTGCAGCAGCTTGACCCCGGCCAGGGTGGCCACGATCGACAGGCCCGCCAGCGCGAAGATGATGATCTTGGCGACCTGCAGGTAGCCCTTGATCGGCTTGTTGCGCGCGTCCGGGCGGCGCTCGTAGATCACGTTGACCGCGTCGAGCGCGTGCGAGACAGCAAGCGCCAGGGTCAGCACCACCCACGCCTGGCAGGCACCGTGCACGAACGCGACCAGCGCGGGCGGGAGGCCTGGGATCCAGCCGATGCCCGCGGAGATCACCAGCGCCGGTACCACGTTGGCCAGCCGCGGGATCACCCGCAGGTCGGCGATGCCGGCGTGCCCGGTGTGGTCGGCCAGCATTGCCAGCAGCCGGCGCAGGCCACGCAGCAGGATCCGCTTGGTGACGAAGTTGGCCAGTGCCGCGGCCACCAGCAGCAACACCAGCAGCAGCGAGGGCCAGGCCCACGGCCACGGCTCCAGCAGTACGCGGATGCCGTCGAGCCCGCGCAGCGTCGTGTCTTCCACCGCCACCACGCCGGCGGCCCTCATGCCGCGCCCGCCGCGCTGCGCTCGATCACGACGCCTACCGCCTGCGCGCCACGCACGGCCCCGGGCTTGGAGAGCTTCAGCCGGACCCACTTCACGCCGAACTCCTCGATCACCAGCGCGGCGCAGCGCTCGGCCAGCGTCTCCACCAGCCCGAAGCCGGACTGCTGCACATAGCCGGTGAGCCGCTTGCTGACAGCCTTGTAGTCCAGCGTGTCGGCGATGTCATCGCTGGCCGCCGGCCGCCGGTTGTCGAACGCCATCTCCAGGTCCAGGCGCAGGGTCTGGCGGATGCGTCGCTCCCAGTCGTAGATGCCGATGAGGGCATCGATCTCCAGGCCTTCGATGAATACCTTGTCCATGGATGCTGCTTCGTGTCCGGGGAGTGGCCGGTGCAGGAACGGAACATGCCGTCCAGCGCCGTCTTCGCAGACGATGGTAACAAGCCCCCCCGGGCGGTTCCGCGTTTGCCGGCCTACCGCCCTTCGCATCACGCGCGCGGAGGTTCCCTCACGCCTGCGTGGCCGCCAGGGGCGTCAGTTCGGCCATGTCCCAGCGCGGGGTCACGCGCACCGAGGCGTCCTCGTGCTGGCCGGCCTGCAGGCGCAACGCGCCGGCGAAGGCGATCATCGCGCCGTTGTCGGTGCACAGCGACGGGCGCGGAAAACAGGCGCGGCCACCGCGCGCGGCACACATCTCCTGCAGCCTGGCGCGCAGGCGCCGGTTGGCACCGACGCCACCGGCCACCACCAGCGTTTGGCTGCCGGCGGCGTCCAGCGCGCGCCCGCACTTGATCGCCAGGGTGTCGACCACCGCGTCCTCGAAGCCGCGGGCGATGTCGGCGCGCGTCTGCGGCGCCTGGTCGGACTGCTGCCAGGCCAGCAGCACCTGGGTCTTCAGGCCGCTGAAGCTGAAATCCAGTCCCGGGCGGTCGGTCATCGGCCGCGAGAAGCGGATCGCGCCGGGCGTGCCCTGCTCGGCCAGCGCCGCCAGCTGCGGGCCACCGGGATACGGCAGTCCCATCAGCTTGGCGGTCTTGTCGAAGGCCTCGCCGGCGGCATCGTCGAGCGTCTCACCCAGCAGGCGGTACCTGCCGATCGCATCCACCGCCACCAGCTGGGTGTGGCCGCCGGACACCAGCAGGGCCACGAACGGCGGATCCGGCGGGTTGTCCTCCATCAGCGGCGCCAGCAGGTGGCCTTCCATGTGGTGCACGGCCACCGCCGGCACGTCCAGGCCCCAGGCCAGCGCGCGCGCGGTGCCGGCACCGACCAGCAGGGCGCCGACCAGGCCCGGCCCGGCGGTGTAGGCGATCCCGTCCAGGTCCGCGGGCGACAACCCGGCCTCGGCCAGGGTCTGCCGCACCAGCGGCAGCAGTTTGCGCACGTGGTCGCGGCTGGCCAGTTCCGGCACTACCCCGCCGTACTCGGCGTGCAGCGCGATCTGGCTGTAGACCGCGTGGGCCCGCAGGCCCGCCCCCGGCGCCGTGTCGTACACGGCCACGCCGGTCTCGTCGCAGGAGGTTTCGATACCAAGGACACGCATGGGGGGACTTTCCGGGAAGGCGGGCGGGGAGAGTTGCCCCGGCCACCTGCGGGCTTGCAGCCGGCCCGGGGAGATG